>JBGTDF010000322.1:0-4726 GCA_041748455.1 Planktosalinus sp. | reverse complement strand
ATAGACGGGTGCTTCGGTTACATAATATGTATCGGGGTTGAGAGGGAACAGTTTAAAGTATTTTTGAACGAGCAACAACCCTATTCCTATAACATTTCCCCAGAACAATCCAATGCCAATAAGGTACATCGCATTGTAGATAAATATTTTACGCACACTCAAGTCATTGCTACCCAGGGATTTTAAAATGCCTATCATTTTAGTACGCTCTAAAATCAAAACCAGCAACGCGGTTATCATATTGATTCCGGCGACTAAAATCATTATACCGATGATAAGTGCTATATTTAAATCAAAAAGATCCAGCCATTCAAAAATTGCATAGTACTTATCCCTTATGGTTTGCGTGTCGAGTGTGGAGCCTGTTTTATAATAAACTTCATTCCCAA
Organism: Planktosalinus sp.; assembly: GCA_041748455.1. Lineage (GTDB taxonomy): Bacteria > Bacteroidota > Bacteroidia > Flavobacteriales > Flavobacteriaceae > Planktosalinus. Next base: position 4,337 of record JBGTDF010000322.1, on the reverse strand, counting down.
TTTCTTTTATTTTACTAAAATCGGTAACAAAAAGTTCAAAACTACCTATCTCATCCTCCTCCCAGCGGTTCAGGTTTTGGATATGACGAATGTCTGCTATAAGATAACTTTCATCAAATTCCTGAAACCCGCTATTGTAAATCCCCACTAACTCAAATCCCCTGCTTCGGGGTGCTTTTTGACTGTCATCTTCCAAAAAATAAGTGACTACCCTATCGCCAATCTTTAACTGCAGCCGGTTAACCAGATATGCAGAAAGCAGGATTTCCTGATTTATGGTGTCGCTATATTGAGGCAGTCTTCCTTCGGTTAAAAACTCTTCAAAATATTGCCAGTTATAATCATCACCCACACCTTTTACCACCACACCCTCAAAATCTGTTGCAGTGCGTATTATTCCTCCTTTAAGCGCGGTAACCTGTATGTGTTTTATATTAGGTAATAAAGACGGATCTTTATAAAAATCCTGATCCTTTGAAATGGGGTTCTGGGAATCCCTGGAAAAATTAGTGTCAAAATTAGAAACAATAATATCGCCATTGAAAGCAGAGACTTTCTCGCGCACTTTTTCCTGCAAACCCACTCCGGTAGCAATGGAAACCAGCATCATAATAATGCCCAGCGCAATTGCCGTAATTGCGATTTTTATTATTGGTGCCGATATACTACTTTTATGGTCCTTTGACCGTATAATTCGTTTTGCTATGAAAAACTCGAAATTCAAATTTGCAGGGATATTAAGCTCCAAAAATACCATTTTATTTTTGATGGGAATTGTATTCTTTTCTATTTCCTGTCTGGGGCAGGAAAAGAATTTTAAAGTGGAAACCACCTTTGAAGAAAATACACCCGACACTTATCCCAAAGTAGGTGCAGATCAAACTTCAAAGTATTTACCTACACTTCGGAATAAAAAAGTGGGCATAGTTGCAAACCAAACCACGGTAATTTTTAAACCGCAAAGTTTCAACTTCAGGCAAGACTATTATGATGAAGAAACTAAATCCTATAAACAAAAGCAGGTACATCAGTGGAACTTCAGCAGAAATACCCATTTGGTGGATTCTTTACTTGCCAATAATATAAATGTGACAAAAGTTTTTGCGCCGGAGCACGGTTTCCGGGGAACCGCAGATGCCGGTGAAATTATCAAGGATGGAAAAGATATAAAAACAGGTTTGCCCATAATTTCCCTTTACGGAAACAATAAAAAGCCTACTCCTACCCAAATGCAGGATATCGATATAATGATTTTTGACATTCAGGATGTTGGGGCACGTTTTTACACGTATATTTCTACTTTACATTATGTGATGGAAGCTTGCGCCGAAGCCGGTATTCCTTTACTCATTCTGGATCGTCCCAACCCAAATATTCATTACATAGACGGTCCCATTTTGGAACCGGAACACAAAAGTTTTGTAGGTATGCACCCCATACCCGTGGTGCACGGAATGACCATCGCCGAATATGCCCAAATGATCAATGGGGAAAAATGGCTGGAAGGCGGTAAGCAATGCGCTTTGGAAATTGTTACTGTCGAAAATTACAACAGGTCAATGTCATACTCGCTTCCCATAAAACCTTCACCTAATTTACCGAACGACAAAGCCATAAATCTTTACCCAAGTTTGTGCTTTTTTGAAGGAACCCCTCTGAGTGAAGGACGCGGTACCGAAATGCAATTTCAGGTTTTTGGAAGTCCGAATTTACCGAAAGACAAATATGAATTTACCTTTACACCACAACCCAACGAAGGTGCAAAAAATCCTAAATTCAACGGAATTTTATGTCACGGGCAAGATCTGCGCGATGTGGAAAAATTAAAAGAGCTCAACCTGCAATGGGTAATTGATGTCTACAATGCAACAGGAAGGCAGAAATCTTTTTTTACTAATTTCTTTACCACCCTCGCCGGAACAAAAACTCTTCAGCAACAAATAGAACAAGGGTTATCTATGAGCCAAATAAGAGAAAGCTGGCAAAGTGGGTTGTTGAATTATGACCAAATGCGCAAGTCCTATCTTCTGTATGAGTAATTTATTTCTTTTTTTGTATTACTTTTATTAGCTAACAATCTCCAATAATGATATTTTATGGAAAAAGTAAATGAATATTCAAACGATGAAATAACCATCATCTGGAAACCGGGGCTTTGCACCCATTCGGGTATTTGTGTAAAAACCTTGCCGGATGTATATAACCCAAACCAAAGACCATGGATAGAAATAGAAAATGCCTCTAGCAGTGAATTGATAGATCAGGTTTCTAATTGTCCTTCAGGAGCATTAAGTTATAGATTTAATAAATAGTTTTATGGAAATTCAACAAACAGACAGGGATTCAAAAGGTTTTTTTAAAGCGGTTGAAGACGGTAAGGAAGCAGGCAGGATGACCTATTCAAAAGCAGGAAGTACTAGAATTATCATCGATCATACCGAAGTAAACCCCGAATTTAACGGTAAAGGTGTTGGCAAAAAAATGGTGATGGAAGCGATAAAGTATGCACGGGAAAATAACATTAAAATTCTGCCCCTTTGTCCCTTTGCCAAGAGTGTTTTTGATAAAACCCCGGAAATTAGGGATGTGCTTTAAATTATAAGGAAATTATTAAGACAATATATGTAATGTTTTAATAATTAAAACTTTGTGAACGCTTGGTGTCTTAGTGACTTTGTGGCATTTTTTCAACCACTAAGGCACAAATCACTAATTAACCACAACCTTTAAATCTAAATACCCTTTATTTTAATCTGAATGATCAAGCAAATACTACTTATTCTTTTGGGTTTGTTTTTTCTCCTCAACGGGGTCAATCATTTTTTCAATACCCATATTTTAAAAGAGTATGCCGATAAAAGATCCTTAATTGCACCCAAGTTAATGGTTATTTTAAGTGGTATCTTGCTAATCGCCGGAGGAGCAACCCTCATTAGCGGCTATTTTATAATCGAGGGAATCATAGCTTTGTGCATATTTCTGGCAATTGCGTCTTTTACGTTACATAAATTCTGGGTAGTCAAAAAAAGGGAAACTGTTATGCATGAGTCGATGCACTTTGTCAAAAACTGGGCGATACTCATTGAACTGGTTTATATTGCTACTACTTTGGAATAAAATTCCAAATTTCAAATCCCAAATTCCAAATATGTTACCCTGAGCTTGTCGAAGGGCCAAATTTCACCCCTAGCTTGTTGTCACTAACCAGAAACAAGAAACCAGAAACTCTAATCTATCATCTATTCCCCAACAAAACCTTCATCTTTTCCACAATATTAAAAGCAGCAGGACAAATAGCAACGTTTTTCAAGGTCAGGTGCGAAATCTGCTGAAATTTTCTTCTGTCTGTATGTGGGAATTCTCCACAAGCTTTCGGGCGCACTTCATAAATGGAGCAATAATTATCGGCACCTAGAAAACTACAGGGCACACTTTGCAATACATAATCGTTTTCAGCATCCATTTGCAGGTATTTTTCAATAAATTGCTGCGGCTTCTGCCGGAAATGCTTTGCAATGCGTTCTATATCTTTGTTGGTGAAAATCGGCGAAGTGGTCTTGCAACAGTTCCCGCATTTGGTGCAATCGGTTTTGCGGAACTCTTCATCGTGTAAATCCTGCATAACCACATCCAGGTTTTTGGGAGGTTTTTTCTTTAGGTTAATAAAGAATTTTTTGTTCTCGTTATATGTATCTTTGGCCCGTTTAGGGAGGCTTTTTAACTCTTCTTCCATAATGCAAAGATACAGATGCAAAAAGACATATTAGGAAAAGCACTGCTCGATTATTTCCACGGAAATTATACAGAAGATATTATCACAGAGACAAACATTTCTGAAGAAGATGAATTGCCGCTTCCTTATTTGTTCCGTAGTTATAAGGAGATGCCTGAAATCGAGCAAAAAGCGTTGCAACTTGCTAAAGGAAAAATACTCGATGTGGGGTGCGGTGCAGGTAATCATTCTTTATATCTTCAAGAGAGAGGAATGAAAGTCACCGCTATAGATACTTCCCCCGGGGCTGTGGAGGTTTCGAGACTTCGTGGTGTAAAAGAGGTTAGAGATTGTGCCCTGCTGGATTTAACAGACGAAAAATTTGACACAATTTTACTATTGATGAACGGGACCGGTATTTTTGGAAACTTAAATGCTGTTGCAGATTATTTACAGCATCTCAAATCCTTATTGGCAGATGGAGGCCAAATTCTTATAGACTCCAGCGATATTCTCTATATGTTTGACACCGATGAAGACGGTGGTTTCTGGGTTTCCACCGAAAAGGATTATTATGGAGAACTCACCTTTCACATGAGCTATAAAGGGGAAACCTCTGAAGAAT
>JBGTDF010000321.1:0-4971 GCA_041748455.1 Planktosalinus sp. | reverse complement strand
GCACAGGTTTACATGGCATTGCACCGCATAGAGTTTACATGATTTCACTACAGCATTACCTGTACATCCTTTCTGTTGCACTAGTCCTACCCCGATATAAAACCGGGATGGCGGCCGTTAGCCGCTATGCTGCTCTATGGTGTCCGGACTTTCCTCCACCCCGATTTAACATCGGGACAGCGATAGGGCAATCTGCACTGCAAAGATACATATTGCATTGTTAATATCTATTCTTAAAATTTAAGCAAAGCTGTTTCCTTTTCAGGGTGCAATACTTATATTTGTTTCCACATCTTTTCTATGGAACACTTTATAGTATCAGCCCGTAAGTACCGTCCCACCACCTTTAAAAGTGTTGTTGGGCAACAGGCAATTACCAATACCTTAGAAAATGCTATAGAAAATAATCACCTCGCTCAGGCTTTGCTCTTTACCGGTCCCCGAGGTGTGGGTAAAACCACCTGTGCACGAATATTAGCAAAAAAAATAAATCAAAAAGGCACAGAAGAAGACCCTAATGAAGATTTTGCTTTCAACATTTTTGAGTTGGATGCAGCATCTAACAATTCAGTGGATGATATAAGAAATTTAACCGATCAGGTAAGGATACCTCCGCAAACAGGAAAATATAAAGTATATATTATTGACGAGGTACATATGCTGTCTCAGGCTGCTTTCAATGCCTTTCTTAAAACTTTGGAAGAACCGCCAAACCACGCCATATTCATACTTGCAACTACCGAAAAGCACAAAATTATCCCAACCATATTATCGCGTTGCCAGATATTTGATTTCAAAAGAATCACTGTTACAGATATTAAAAATCATCTTGCAGAAATTGCTGTAAGCGAAGGCATTGTGGCAGAAGATGACGCATTACACATAATTGCCCAAAAAGCAGATGGAGCGTTGCGAGATGCATTGTCTATTTTTGACCGGGTGGTTAGTTATTCCGGGAAAAATTTGACTAGGCTGGCAGTTACAGAAAACCTGAATGTACTCGATTATACCACTTATTTTGAAACTACAGATTATCTGTTGCAAAATGATATACCTAATGCCCTTGTACTTTTTGATACAATCCTGGCAAAAGGATTTGACGGACATCATTTTATTTCAGGGTTGGCATCCCACTTCAGGGACTTGCTCGTGTGCAAGCACCAGGCAACCATTGCACTTCTGGAAGTAGGTGAACAAATAAAAACACGCTATTTTGAACAATCACAGAAAGCAGATTCCGGTTTTCTGATACGAGCTATAGATATGGCAAACGATTGTGACCTAAAATACAAAAGCAGCAAAAACCAGCGTCTTCTGGTGGAATTATGCCTCATGCAACTTGCATCCATCACCATTGATGGCGAAAAAAAAAAACAGCAACGTTACATAATCCCGCCTAAAAAGCAAGCGGCTGAAAAAAATGTTCCCTATAAAAATCCGGAAACTGAAGTAGTTATTGGTTCAGATATTGTTTCGGAAGAGAAAAGCAAACCTTTTCAAGAGGAAGTTTCCGCTAAGGAAAATGGACAACATACCCCCAAACCTGAGGTATTGAAAACTTCCCCGGAGAGTGAAACAGATTCCGAAGATGCTAATGCAAAAAAATTGGTTGCTCAAAATGCCCAAAAAATTTCTGCATTCTCCCTAAAAAGTATTGAGAAGAAAAAAGAACTCACCGCAGAGCTTCAAAAAGTATCTTCAATTCAGCAAGAGTTGCCTCATGAAGATTTCACAGAAAATGATTTACACGCTGCCTGGAAAGAATATTCGCGGGTATTAGAGCATAAAGGCGAACACATTATTGCCTCCCATCTCAATATGAGCCTTCCTGACCTACAAGGGACAACAATTAAATTGTGTTACCCAAACCACACCATAAAAGAAGAAATGGTACGCTCACAGCAGGATTTATTACGTTTTCTATCCAAAAAACTAAACAACTATACTATTGGGCTTGAAATTGATGTCAATGAAAAAGCAGAAAAAAAATATGTATATACCTCCCGGGAAAAGTTTGAGAAATTGCGCGAGAAATATCCGTTGATGGATAAATTGAGAAAGACTTTTGATCTGGACATTTAATAATTAAAAATATGTTAGGCTTAAAACTGCCCACAGACCCGCGATGGGTGCGGATAGTAGAAAAAAACATTGAGGAAATTCTCACCGATCATGCTTATTGTGAGCAAAAAGCTGCTTCTACTGCAATATCATTGATTGTTAGCTTTCCGGAATATCCTGAATTGGTGGAAGAGATGATTGCCCTTGTAAAAGAAGAAATCAGTCATTTTAAAATGGTACACGATAAAATCCTGGAAAGGGGTTGGATCTTGGGAAGGGATAGAAAAGACGACTATGTTTTGGCTCTATTGAAATTCTTTCCAAAAGGCGGCAGCAGGACTACCCAAATGGTCCATCGATTACTTTATGCTGCACTTATTGAAGCCAGAAGTTGTGAACGGTTCCGGTTGCTTTCCGAAGAATTAGAAGATAAGGAACTTAGGGATTTTTACAGAAAATTAATGATTTCAGAAGCTAATCACTATACTATGTTTTTAGGTTTTGCCAGAAAATATGGCGATGTGGAAGAAGTAAACAAGAAATGGCAGGACTTGTTGATCTATGAAGCTTCCATTATGGAAAATTTAGGCAAAAAAGAAAGTATTCATGGGTAAGGGGTTTCTTGTTTCAGGCTTGCCTACCGAAGCTATAGCGAAGGTGGGTTTAAAGTTTCAAGTTAATTTCCTTAATTTCTCAATCTTCGAACTCCGAAGCTTTAGCGAAGGGGTTAACTCAATTTCCTTATACTTCTAACTTCTAACTTCTAACTTCTTCGCTTGTTCTTCTTTATACAAGCCTTTTATAATACCATCAGAGAGACCAATTTTAGGAATGTAAATTTTTCTTGCCCTGCTCCATTTCATAGCTGAAAGATAAATTCGGGTGGCGGGAATAATAACGTCTGCACGATCCGGGTTCATATCCAGTTCAACTACGCGATCTTCAAAAGAATAATTTTGAATGTATTCATAATACGAACTCAGGTAGATAAAAGAAAGGGATTTTCCCTGCGATTTTCCGCTTTGCTTGAAAATACTGTTGATATTTCCACCGGAACCTATTAAAGATATTTTTGTATACTGTTTGGTTTCTTTTTTTATCCAGTGCTCAACTTCTTCCCACATAGTATCTTCTACCATATCATTGATAAGTCTTACAGTACCTAATTTGAAAGATTTGGAGGTAACCGTTTGTCCATTAGAAAAAATAGTGAATTCTGTACTACCACCACCCACATCCACATAAAGGAATGTTTTATCTGCTACAATTAAATCCCTGATATCTGTGGAAGCAATGATGGTGGCTTCATCATCACCATCTATAATTTGTATGGAAACGCCGCTTTGTTTATAGATTTTTTTGACTACTTCTGCCCCGTTATCTGCTTCCCGCATGGCAGAAGTGGCACATGCCCTGTATTTTGTAACCTTGTGTGTTTGCATCAACAACTTAAATGCATTCATCGTGTCTGTCAATCGCTTGACATTGACTTCAGAAATAGTGTTATGCATAAAAACATCTTCCCCTAAACGTATGGGAACCCTTACCAGCGATGTTTTCTTAAATACAGTGTCTTTGCCTTCACGTTCAATTACTGTTGCTATAAGAAGCCTTACAGCATTAGAACCAATGTCAATAGCACCATATTTTTGAATCTTCATTTATTTGAGTTTTTGTTCTGCATAAACAGACTTTAAGTTTTGTTCTTCTAAATTGGTTTGTACCTCAATCTTTTTCAGATAATAATTATAGGTCTCTATCTGGGAACGAAATTTTGGTTTGTTGCTTGCCTTATATGCATTATCCTGATGTATGGATATGATACGGGCTTTAACATTATCATTCCAGCAAATTTCAAAAGTTTCCATTAATTCCTTTTGGATTTCCAGGTCATAAATTGGGCAAGAAATTTCCACGCGGGTATCTAAATTACGTGTCATAAAATCTGCGGAAGAAATATAAATTTTAGGACTTCCACCGTTTTCGAACATAAATAAGCGGGGATGTTCCAAAAATTTATCCACAATGCTGATTACTTCTATGTTTTCACTCATACCCTCTATGCCGGGAATCAGACAACAAATTCCCCTTACTATCATTTGAATTTTAACCCCGGCCCTGCTCGCTTCATAAAGCTTATCAATCATATCATAGTCAGACAGACTGTTCAGTTTTAATTTTATGCCATTAGGCTTGCCCTGCTTTGCATTTTCAATTTCTTTATTTATTAGGGAATTAATCGCATTACGGGTATAATGTGGTGATACAATTAAATGCTTGTATTTTTTTACTTTATAATTAATCAGGAAGAATTCAAAAACTTTATTCACCTCTTTTAAAATATTGGGATCTGAAGTAAACAAGGTATAATCAGTGTATAATTTTGCTGTGGATTCATTAAAGTTTCCGGTACTAATAAATCCATATCGCACTAATTTGTCATTTTCCAATCGTTCAATAACACACGCTTTACAGTGCACTTTTAATCCGGGAACACCAAAGATGAGATGGATGCCTTCATACTGCATTTGTTCTGCATATCTAATATTTGCTTCTTCATCAAAACGCGCTTGTAACTCTATTTGAACGGTAACTTCTTTCCCGTTTTTCTTTGCATTGATAATGGAACTTGCAATGTTTGAAATTTCCGCAAGCCGATAAATGGTGATTTTTATGGTTTTTACTTTTGGATCTAAAGCTGCTTCGCGCAAAAATTTGATTAAGTAAGCAAAATTTTGATAGGGTGCATACAGCAAATAATCTTGTTTGGCTATTTTATCCAGCAAACTTCCTTGCAATACCATACCGGGAATGGGTAATGGCTCCTGTTTTTCGTAAAAAAGTTCTTTGATTCCTAAAGTTGGGAAATTCATGTAATCCCTCCGGTTATGATATCTTCCGCCGGGGATA
>JBGTDF010000320.1:0-3012 GCA_041748455.1 Planktosalinus sp. | reverse complement strand
GCCTGGCCAAAACTAAGATGATTGGACTCAATATCTTTTAATACGGATAACTTAAATGATTCAGAGTAACGTAGTGTTTGTTTAATATGTTTCATAGTTTATAGATTTATAAACTGTCAACCTATATCAGGACATAACACTGACCACTGATCACTGACCACTCTCTATTCTCTATTCTATATTCTTTTGTCTAAAATTTGGAATTTGAAATTTGGAATTTGGAATTTTTTCAGCACTAATCCAATGCCTTAATAAACTTTTCAATGGCTTTAGTCAATTCTGGCATAACTTTTCGGTTGGGTTCGTTATAGGATTTGGCATTTTCCATAGTATCTCCCCGGGTTATTTTTTTAAAGACGTGGTTCATTCCTTTGATTATTAAAAGCTCGGCTTCAGGTTTTGCGTTTTTTAGCAGCGCGGCTTCGTTTTCATCTACCTGAATGTCCTGATCGCCATTGATTATTAAAACGGGAATGTCAAGTTTGGCAATTTCGACCTGCGGATTATAAGACATCCACGTTCGCATAAAAGGTTGCACGCTGGGGCGGAAAATGGAAGACAATCCTTCCCCATAATTAGTGGCTATTCCGTTAACACGTAAATCATCAAAACTGGATCTGGCATCGTCCTTTAAAAGTGGTGCCTGACGCTCCAACTGGTCCACGATAACATCGTCAATTTCCTGACCCGCACCGGCAATGGATATGAAGGCATCTGCCCGATTATCCTGTGCAGCCAGCATACCCACTAAAGAACCTTCACTATGACCAATGATCACAATTTTAGAAAACCGGGGATCTTTTTTGAAATGGGCTATAACATCCATCGCATCATTTATAAAATCTTCAAAAACAATTCTTTCTTCCACCAGTTTTCCCTGGCGTGCCAAAGCAACTAAACGTTTATCATAACGAAATGTGGCAATGTTTTCGGCACTTAAAATTTCTGCTAAATATTTAAGGGAATTATTGTTCATCATGGGTTGGTTGCCATTTCTGTCTGTTGGTCCGGAACCTTGAATAATAATAGCTAACGTTGTCACTTCCTCACTTTCGGGAACGAGCAGTGCTCCGTTTATGAGGTTGCTGATTTTGACTTCCTCAGTGACGTATTTTGTCTGGGCAAAAGTGGTTGCCATAAAAAGCAGGGTTATGCTAAGAGTCAAATATCTCATAATATTAATTTTTTTTGACATGATTTCTTTTTATTTTTCTGAAGATTTTCTTCATTGATTTTTTGATAATCTGGTCAGTGGTTGTCACAAAACTGAAATCTTGTTTAATTTTATCAGGACTTACACTTCCGTTTACTTGTTGAAGGTAGATAATTTCCAGATTATTTAAATCATAAATTTCCAAAGTAACCCTTGCAATATTTGATCCGGGGTTACTGCTTGACACAATTTGAAACCCTTGCATGTCCTCTTTGACTTGTTTTACCTTGATGTTGATGATAAAGTCATATCCGGTACTTTTTAAAATTTTAAGGCGTTCTTTATCGGGGTTTAAAGGTATGTTTTTACTGCCCAACAAAGAACTGCTCTTTCCCACATAATCCAAATCATCCTTTAAATAATACTTGAAATTGGAAATTGCCATTTCTGTAAGCTCCTCCTTTACATAGGAGCTTTCAATTTCATTAAGCAGCCATTTTCCGTGACCAAAAACTATTCCATAATTACTGCTTTCAGGGCTAAAAGTGTATTTTGCAGGATAACAAGAGGACAACAGCAATGTGAGGAAGCCGAGAATTGCAATCTTAAATTGTATCCTATTTTTCAAAGTATTGTTTTATTGCATGTGTTGCTTCTTCCATTTTTTGTGTGCCCAAAAGAATTTTCTTTCCTGACTTTAACTCAATTTTTATGCCCTTATTTCCTTTTACATTCAAAGCCCTGCCTTTTCTGAGACTTATACGGTATCCCCAACCGCCATAATCACCAATAGGACTATAGGTAACAACTTCGCAAGACTTAATTTCCCGCCATGGGATTGTTTTTAAAGTTTTTCTTATAGGGTAAAAAGCATAGTGGATCCCAAAATTATCAATACGTGTTTTTAGTTTTAAAATGCCCGCCAAAAAAATAAATAGACATAGAAATACAACATTGGTGATTACCAATATCCAGAAAACTTCTGTATTTGTTTCTGTGTCTTCCACGTTGATATAGAAAATCAAGGGCAACAGGGTTATGATCAAAATAACCACAAGCAGTATCTTGAGCCAGGTTTGATCAAATTTTTGTTCTTCAGTAAATACTTTCATAATTTAGATAAATGAATAGAATACTATTTTAGAAATGATTTCAGCTAGTAAAATACTTACTATAAATAAAATGGTGTGCTTTGTTCCTTTGGCATTGGTGGCCACTTTAAAACCATTGTATGCAAGTATAATAAACCATACAAGAACAAGGATGCCAAATAATGCAAAAACCAGTATTAAAATTAAATTATCAAAAATCAGTTCCATGACCTCATTATCTATTACCAACCCGGTGATTTGACTTCCCAAAAGGGACATTTTGTTAGTGATGTTGAAAAAATACAGAAAGAGAAACACAGGAAGTGAAAGCAATGAGGTAATACATATATCGAGCAACCTGGTTTTGGGATTTATCATCTTTCCTGCTATAAACAACATCATGGTCAATATCCCAAAATTTATTAAACCAGCGGTAAAAGCCATGCCTACATTCACATTAGAAACAAAGTGTAGGTCAATGATGCCGTCCCTATGTGCATTGAAAACAGGGGCAAGCAGTATGGATGCTGTAAACAGTATAAGTCCTGAAAAAACAAGCTTCTTTTCAGGATACACAGAAAACGGATTTGTCAAAATTTTGATCATTATAGATTTTCTGCTTTTAATAGTTTTAATTTTTCAATGATATCATCCAAACGGTTTCTTATGGTGGGGTAACTGTTTCCCATTTCTGTGGCCATTTGTTTTAAACTGCCGCTCGTCATCAGAAACTGCATTACAAAATCCTGTTCGTCCTGTTGCAATTTC
>JBGTDF010000319.1:0-2472 GCA_041748455.1 Planktosalinus sp. | reverse complement strand
TTTATCGCAGTATCCAATCCTGATTTCAGTACGCTAGAAGCTGCAGCTGTAAGAGGTGGGGTAGCGGTTGCTTTGAGCAATTCAAACCCTAATGACCCTTCCGGGGACTATACCGTTTTTGCTCCTACAAATGATGCTTTTGCACGTTTAGGATTAAATGAAGAAACCTTAGGAGTATTACAAGTTCCATTTTTAACCAATACCTTATTGTATCACGTTTCCAACGGAAACCTGTTGAGCGGTAATATTATGGCTGGTGGCACAAGTACTTCCGCAATAGGTGTGGACAGACGTTTTGTTTCACGAGGTGGGGATACCTACATCAACGGTTCTAAAATACTTGCAACAGATATCAATGCCAGCAATGGTACGGTTCACGTGATCGACAAAGTAATGATTGCAACCGGTGTGGATGTTGTACAATCTGCCATAGCGCTGCAAAGCTCGAGTGTTTTTACTTCACCGGAACTTTCTTTCCTTGTGGAAGCAGTAATTTATGCAGGTTTGGCAGAAGCGTTGACCGCATCAGCAGGAAGTCCTGACTTTACAGTGTTTGCGCCTACCGATCAGGCGTTTAAAGATTTAGGAACTGCTTTGGGACTTACTTTCAATGTCCCTGCAGATATACGTCAATTACCGGCAGAACTGGTAGCTACAGTATTATTAAACCACGTATTAGTGGGCGACAGCTTTACAAGCGAACTTGATGCAGGTACAGTAACCCCATTAGGTGGTGACCCGCTTACACTTGGGGCGTTCATGAATGGAACCCTTACTGTTACAGGTGCCGGAAACGGTGGTGCAACAGCAAACATGGTAATCCCGGATGTGCAAACCACTAATGGTATTGTACACGTTATTGATATGGTATTATTACCAAACTTATAAAAGAACATATTTTGTTTTTGTGTTTGTTAGCTTAGAAGCGTCGCCGGGATTTCCTTCCCCAGCGGCGCTTCTATTTTAAAGGGATATGCATTTTAAAAAAATGCGTATCTTTTTTGTTTTAAATTCTATACAAGCTATGGATACTTTTTTACTGTCTTTTTTAAATTACTTCTTCTTTGTGTTTCACACAGCTTTGGTGTTGTTTAATCTGTTTGGATGGATCCCTGTTAAAACCCAAAAACTTCATTTTATAAGTATGATGGTACTATTATTTTCATGGGGTATCATGGGCATCTGGATGGGGTTTGGCTACTGCTTTTTAACAGATTGGCATTACCAGATCTTGCGAAAACTTGGGGAATCAGGCATGCCAAGCAGTTATATTGCTTTTTTGGTGGAAAAATTCACCGGCTGGCTGCCCGATGGGGATTTGGTGAACACGTTGACGTTGGCGTTTACTTTGGTTGCTTTGGTTTGTTCTGTGTGGGTGAATTTTATAAAAAGGAAAAATGCTTGAAATAAATAAAGAATAATTATTCTCAAATTAAAATTAAATGGGTTTATTTACATGTATTTGTGATTCATAACACCTTTACGAAATTTATGACACTAAGACCTATTTTGCAGATTATTGGAGGTATTGCTGTAGTACTAACAATATTGCCATTTGTGGCATCCAATTATTGGTGGATTCGGGTTTTTGATTTTCCGCATTTACAATTAACGGCATTTACTTTATTTGCTTTGTTGGTTTATTTTTTTCGCTTTGATATGCGATACTGGGGGGATTATGCCTTTGTATTAATTATTTCGGGCTGTTTTGTCTTTCAAATAGGAAAACTCTTTCCCTATACCACAATGGCTAATGTAGAAGTCCTAAATTATAATACGAATGACCCTACTAATTTTATAAGTATTTTGGGGATGAATGTTTTGGAAAAAAGCGAGGACTACGCTAAAGTTTTATATGAAATAAAAAAGTTTGACCCGGATGTGGTTATACTAATGGAAACAGATATTATCTGGAAAAATGCAGTTTCGGCTATAATTTCAGAAAACTATCCTTATAAAGTAGAAGAACCCCTTTCAAATACCTATGGCTTATTAGTATATTCAAGGTATAGACTTATTGACCCGAAAGTTGAATATCTGGTCGATGATGAGATACCTTCCGTACATAGTAAAGTAGTATTGCTTTCCGGGCAGGAAGTAATGTTGTATATAATTCATCCTACGCCACCTATGCCGCAACACAACCCAAAATCGACAGATAGGGATGCAGAAATGCAAACAGTTGCTGAAAGAGCAAAAGATGCTAAACTTCCTGTAATTGTTGCAGGCGATTTTAACGATGTTGCCTGGTCTCAATCTACGCTGTTATTTCAAAATGTAAGCGGTCTGCTGGATCCCAGAGTGGGTAGGGGCATGTTTAATACCTTCAGTGCAGACAGCTGGATTTTAAGATGGCCTTTAGATCATTTGTTTGTTTCCAAGGAATTTCGTGTGGTTGAAATTTCTCTGGGGGATCACGTGGGTTCTGATCATTTTCCCTATTATGCAAAATTGAGTTTTGAGCCTGAAATG
>JBGTDF010000318.1:0-1979 GCA_041748455.1 Planktosalinus sp. | reverse complement strand
CTTCAACCCCAACAGCGGGCGGATTTGAATATATGGAATCCCTTAGAATATCCATATCATCACTGCAGGAAAAAACGAATACGATAAAAAAAAGAAAAAAAACAAGGTTGGTGTATTGCCTTTTTCCGGGTAAAAGCCTGGTCATACTACAGTTTGATGGTTGAATAGCTGCTTGCGGTTGCAATATTAACTACAAACAGTAAAAATCCGATAAAAAAATGCTTTTATTCGATGAAATACACCGGATTTATGGAATACGAATTTAAAACGGGACTATTTTTCCTTATTCATAAATTACTTATATAGTTTTTAAACGGATAAAGGATACCGTTAAACGCTTCTAGGTGGCTAACAGGAAAAATGCTTTTTTTGTTTCCCTGAGACCTGTTTTTAACGCTCTTTTCACAATATCTTCGTTGAAGGGCAAAAAGTTTTAACTTTTGAGGAAGAATAGTGTACAAAGTGGGAAGTACGAATTAAGAATTACGATATACGATTTATGAAGTATGAAGTAAGAAGTCAGAAGTTTCAAACAAGGACTAACGAACAACCAACAACGAATCGTTTCTGGTTTGAAGGGGGATGTAGTTTGTTTTGAATCGGTACACAGCGGACAAAGAGCCCTTCGTGTGATGAAGATTGATTATCATAAGATAACTTGCGGAGCAACCTTACTACTAACTTTTGGGTTGGTATTCAAAGAAAACTTCTTGTTTTAGATTTTTTAGGTGTTACCAAATATGTAGTAAACGACTCCTAAAAAGGAAGAATACAATTGGTCAGAAAAAAACTCTTCCTAAATTATGTAGCGCATTATTGAAGGTCTAATACAATTTTAATATTTTCCTGGACCATCCCAATCAATTCTTCGGGCAGCGCCCCAATTCTTTTAACCAGTCTTTTATTGTCAATAGCACGAATTTGATCGATCATAATGTCACATGCCTGATGTATATTGGCAGTTCCTTTTTTTAAGTGAACCCTTAAAATCTCGGTGTCCTTTTTAATATTGGTCGTAATTGGACATACGATAGTTGAGGGGTGGGGAACTTTATTCAGCAAATTCGTCTGAATGGTTAGTACAGGTCTTGTTTTACCGGGTTCAGTTCCAATTTGTGGATTTAAATCTGCAATCCAGATTTCGAATTGTTCAATCAGCATAATCAATCTCTTCAAAATCTTTTAGCACGGACATGGAATCCGTTTGTACAATGCCGGATTCTTTTTTTAGTTTTTTCTCAAGAATCTGCTTTTGCTGAACTTTATTGTAAAATTCAATCGCTTCGTTAATGTAGCGGTTACGTGGTTTCTTTATCCGCGCAAGGATTTTTTCTGTTTCCCCGAAAATTGAATCGTCTATTTTTAATGATACCGTTCTCATAATATCGTATGATTTTACTACAAAGATACATTTTTTTGGTATATCAATTAAGTATATCTTTTTTATATATAAAATAGTAAATACCTAAGAATGCTATGCAAGAACACAACAATAGCTGGCTATACCTATTTTATGCTTACGGCTGTTCCAAAAAGCCTTAATCATCCCCTGAAATAAACAGAAGATGTTATCACCAAAGGTCGCTGCGATTTTCATCCCAGAACTACCGCAAAGGCGATATATTCTGTTTTGATTCGATACATACCGGACTGCGTGCTCTTTGTATATTGAAGATTGATTAAAAATTTGGTTATTAAAATGTATTCATTATACACTTTTATTTAAAAGTCAAGTCAAAGAGGTATTAAATGGGAAATATGAATTACGATTCTGGTTTCTGGTTTGAAGGGTTTTTCTTTACTTCTAAAGGAATTATGAATGTCTTAATCATAAATTTTTAAACAAATTACTATTAACTGGCAATGAGCAACGGGAGTTTGGAGGATGTGAGTTTACAGCTAATTACTTGAAATCGCTTAATGTACTTGCCCGCCGAAGGATAATTGAGACCACCCCGGGAACACCGGCTGGTAAACCT
>JBGTDF010000317.1:0-1562 GCA_041748455.1 Planktosalinus sp. | reverse complement strand
TAAGCTTGCAAAATTTGCTGTGGTTTTATCCAGATTGGTAAACGTACGGTTGAATTTTTCTTCATTTTTGTTAAGAATCCTTTCCAGGGATTTTGAAGATTCTTTGAAGGAAGCGGCAACTTCGCCTAAATCTTTAAGCGTCTTTTTCAAACTTTCCCTCACATCTTTATCCAGCACATCAGCAACAGCGGTTAAAACGCTGTCTGTACTTACAAAAGTGTTTTCAATTTTAGCTTGTAAAGGGCTCAGCCTGTCATTCATGAACTCCATGATTCCTTCTTCTCTTTCGCCCCTAAGTGTGTCCCCACCTTTAGCTATATCACTGGAACTGAAATCAGGGTGAATGGCCAGTGACTTACCACCAATGATGCCACCACCATAAATTTTAGCCATACTGGTTTTGGAGAACTGGAAATCACCCGTTACTACAAACTTTACCACTAAATCCCCTGTTTGACTGGAAATATTTATTTCCTGAACCTTTCCTATTTTGAGGCCGTTTACGGTAACCACAGAAGACAAATCAAGACCTTCCACGTTGTCATATACCACATAGTAATATCTGTCTTTGGTGAGTAGATTTGATCCTTTTAAATAGTTATATCCAAATATAAATGTTGCGATTGCAAAAATTGCCAACAGTCCCGTTTTAACATCTTTTCTTATCTTCACGAAAGTAATTTTTAGTTTTTAACAAATTTAGAAATAAAAACACTATCAAAAGGTTAATTGGCATTTGTTTTTAAAATATCTGCAAGGGAAACTTTTATATCATTTTTAAATGCCACGATAAAAGCAGTTTCATATCCTTTATTTTTCGCGGCGGCTTGTAATTTTAAAACTTGATTGTAGTCTGGAGTACTTCCGTAAAAATATTTATATAATCCGTTTTCACTAATCACGCTAACTGAGTTTAAGCCTTTGAAGTTCTGCGGTTTAGTGTCTAGTTTTTTGGAACTTGCTGCAATTTGTACTTTAAACTCAACGCCATCATATAATTTTTTTTCTTCAAAAACAGCTATGTTTTCTTTTGTCTTTCCCTGTGGAATAATTTCAGATGCGGTATAAGAATAGCCATGGGAATTATAATAATCCACTATGGCTTTTGATATGGCCGACGCCATATCACTTTGTCCTTTTTGGGAATTTAAATAGGCACCTTCGCTCTTATTTGTTAAAAAACCGGTTTCAATAAGTACACTGGGCATATAGGTACTCATCAAAACCAAAAATCCGGCTTGTTTTACACTTCGGTTATTTCGGTTTAACTGATTGGTAAAATTATTTTGAATAAAGCTTGCCACTTCAATACTTTGCCCGAGATATTCTTCCTGCATTAAAGTAAGTCCTATAAGGGATTCCGGGGAATTAGGATCAAAACCTCCGTAAGATTCCTCATAATTATCTTCCAGGTAAATTACCTGATTTTCTTTTTTGGCAATTTCAAAATTAGCCTGGCTTTTATGCAACCCCAGCACAAAAGTTTCGGTACCGTGTGCATCTGAATGATGTGCATTGCAATGTATGGAAACAAATAAATCTGCATTTGCCCTGTTAGCTAT
>JBGTDF010000316.1:0-2515 GCA_041748455.1 Planktosalinus sp. | reverse complement strand
AATAGTATTACAAAAATAATATCGTTAAAAGTTAAAAAAAGTTGCACTTTATCGATATTTTGTCTAATATTGTCTTACTCAAACTAATAACTATAACGTGGAGAAAGTAATACTAAACTGCGCAATCGTGGATGATTCCAGTTTGCAGAGATTGTCCATAGTACGACTGGTACAGAACCACCCTTCTTTAAATCTTGTTGCAGAATATAACAATGCCATTGAGGCCAAGATGGGTTTATTGAACAATTCCATTGATCTTATTTTTCTCGATATAGAAATGCCTATCCTATCGGGATTTGATCTTCTTGATGATTTATCCCAGAAACCACAAATTATTTTTGTTACCGGAAAAACAAAATATGCCTTTAAAGCATTTGATTATGATGCGGTGGATTATTTACGAAAACCTATTACAAAAGAACGTTTTTTAAGTTCCGTTCACAAAGCAATTACCAATTATAAACTCAAAAACGATGAAGGTTTTGATGATGAGGATTTCATCTTTGTAAAAAGCAATCTAAAAAAACGAAAAGTTTTTCTTAACGAATTAAAATACATTGAAGCATTAGGGGATTATGTAAAACTGGTTACAGACCATGAGTCCCTTGTTGTTCTTTCCACGATGAAATCTTTTGCATCCCTGCTTCCGCAAGATCGTTTTATGCGGGTACACAAATCCTATATTGTAAATCTGGATAAAGTGGAGCGCTATAACAGCAAAACTGTGGAAATTGAAAAAGAACTTTTACCGCTGAGCAGAAATCGAAAAACGCAATTGGTGGAAGCTTTGAGTTCTTCTTTTGATACTTAATAATTATCTACATCAATTATTAATTTTACACTTCTGAATTCCTTAACGGAAAGAAATTTTCTTTCTACTTTCCGAACTATTTCTTTTGTTTTTTGAAGCGATTGTTCTTTTGGTATTTTAACCAAAATATTGGTAATGTACTCATTTCTTATCCTGCCAACAGGAGGCTGCTCCGGACCTAAAACATGTTCTGCAAACATGGTTTTTAACGCTTCCCCAAACCAAGTAGAAGCAATTTGCATGGTATTAAATTTTCTATCCTTTATGGTTATTTTTATTATCCTAAAATAAGGAGGATAATTAAAGTTGTAGCGTTCTTCTGTTTGTTTAGAATACATAGCCTCAAAATCATAGGAAACAACCTGTTGTAGAATAGGATGCTCAGGATGATAAGTCTGTATAATTACTTTTCCCTGTTTTTCTGTTCTTCCGGCGCGGCCTGCTACTTGTAACAATAATTGAAAACTACGTTCATGTGCCCTAAAATCAGGGAAGTTGAGCAAACTTTCCGCATTCATTACTCCTACCAAGCTTACATTTCTAAAATCAAGACCTTTGGCGAGCATTTGTGTTCCCACTAAAATATCAATTTCTCCAAGTTCTAAAGCATCAATTAATTTGGCATACGCATTTTTGCCTTTGGTGGTGTCCTGATCCATTCGGGCAATACGCTTCTCGGGAAAAAGGCTTTTTAATTCGGTTTCTATTTGTTCTGTGCCCAATCCTTTGGCATCCAGTTCCACACTGCCGCAAGCCATGCACTCTTGTTGCATCGCCATATGGTACCCGCAATAATGACAGCGCAATTGGTTTTTATGTTGGTGGAAAGTCAATGTCACATCACAGTTAGGACATTGCGGGGAATGCCCGCAAGTTTTACATTCAACCGTTGGGGAATATCCACGTCTATTTTGAAATAAAATGATTTGTTCGCCGGCATCCAATGCAACTTGCATAGACTCCAATAAAGTTTCCGAAAAATGCCCTTTCATTTTCTTTTTATGGTACTTTTCCTTCAGATTGACCAATTCTATAACCGGCATTTTTACATTACCAAACCTTTCGGTCAAAGTCACTAAACCATATTTATCGTCTTTCGCATTAAAATAACTTTCCAAAGAAGGCGTCGCAGATCCTAAAAGGGTTTTTGCTTTGTGCATATTTGCCAAAACAATAGCAGTATCCCTCGCGTGATAACGTGGCGCAGGGCTATATTGTTTAAAAGAGGGTTCATGCTCTTCATCAATAATTACAAAACCCAAATTGGCAAAAGGCAAAAACAAGGAAGATCGTGCACCGATGATTATTTGTGCTTTCGGTTTATTATGTAACACATTCTGCCACACTTCCAGTCGTTCATTCAAGGAATATTTAGAGTGGTATACAGACACTTTTTCGCCAAAATAATTCTGAAGACGCGACACTAATTGGGTGGTCAACGCAATTTCCGGAAGCATGTACAATACTTGTTTTCCCAAGTTCATATACTCTTCCACAAGTTTGACATAAATTTCTGTTTTTCCGCTGGAAGTAACGCCATGTAATAAAGTGACGGTGTGATTTTCAAAACTCTTTTTTATTGCTTTAAACGCCTCTTGTTGTGGTTCACTTAGTCCTATAATAGCATTAGAATCTACCCCCTACATAAGTAATCCAATCTATTTGAATACTAAATTCTTCAATAATATCTTTAACCAATAAAGT
>JBGTDF010000315.1:0-1661 GCA_041748455.1 Planktosalinus sp. | reverse complement strand
AAAAACTGAATGATTTTGGGTTCATCTATTGTCTTGATATCTAAGAGAGGATAGTAGTTAATGAATTCCTCGAAGGCTGACCTATAGGTTTTCAAAGTACTTTCGCTATACCTGATTTCCCTGATTTTAGCTATGTACTCTTCCGGGCATGTACGGTAGTTAGGCACATCCTCTTTACTAATTCTCCTTACACCCTTTTCACTTTGCTCTTCTTCATAGATGATTTTCAATCCTAAATTTTTACAAGCATGCTTAAGCTCCTCCAGAATTTTTTCAGTGTAGGCAATTGTCCACCATTTATTTTTTGAATCCCACTTGCTATAAGGTAATTTTTTTATGGCATTGATTAGCTCCCCGTTGTAAACAAAAGCTACCCGAAGTCTTTTGTTAGAAATATTTAAAATGAACACTTCGTCCTTTGAAAGCAAACCTGCCTTTTGCTGTTCCTCTTTTAATTTAACGGTAGTTACGCTGACCACCCGATCTCCAAAATACGCAATAACTTTCTCCAGATTTCCCGGGTATTGAGGTATCTCCCAACAAAAATCCTTTTTGTTCCATCGGCGAAAAGGGAAAGCAGTCAAGAAAGCAATGTCTTGTTCATTTTTTGGAGTTTTAATTATTACTTTTCTTTCCGTCACTATAATATTCGTACCCTTCTCTGTAGTGGGCTGCTTGATTTCCAAAGTCCGTTTCTGCTCATTTTCCTGTATATCAAGCTCATTTTCCTGAAATAAATTTATGGCTTCAGGATAAATTTTTCTTAATTCATTTATACTGGCCTTGTCGTAAGGTATATGCCAGGCCTTTTTGGTTTTACTCCACCTGCTACCTTTAATCTTTTTAATGTTGCTAATTATAGCAACATTATAAGGAAACTTTAAAAATATCCGAAGTTCATCCTTATGTCTCAATGTAAACACTTCCATGCTATGGCGTATATTTATTTTTAAGGCGTATAAACGAAACTACTTAGTCTAATATCCTCAAATAAAATTGTTAAAGTTTTAATTTTACTTTACTCAAGTTTCGCAGGCACCGGTTTTGTCACAATTTTTGCAAAAAAGCAAAAGTTCCGCCAAAACCAGATGTTTTTTTTGCTAATACCACGGGTTTACACCCGTGGTTATTATAATTTGGCCCTTTCAGGGCCATCTACTCATCTACACCTTTCATGTGTATAAGTTTAAATCCAAAGGTCACACCTGCCTGCGGTAGGCAGGTGTAATTCGCGATAAACTTATTCATCCTTTGGTAGGTATGGTAAGGATTCTAAGTTTATGCTCATTTCATATTTTGTTGTAAATGGAAATTGAAAAATAGTGTTTAAATAACAAAAATGAAGCATAGACCTCCAAATTTTGCAGTAAATTCATGTGCGAAACTTGAGTACTTTAAAGCTTCGCCACGTCAGTCACATGCAGACTGCCGGGGCACTCATCAAAATCAACCTAATTATATCCCTAAAAAATACCATTCACAATAATAATGGTGGAATAAATTCAACAATCTTGTTGCATAGATAAATAACAGATAATGCATATCTACTTCTCATAGCACCCTGTTACTTCTGATACTTTATTTTTATACCAAATCTTTTTTTGACTCATATTAGCCAAACAACAGGACAAAATCCTGAAAGAAAACATCAAGTCCTCAAG
>JBGTDF010000314.1:0-3671 GCA_041748455.1 Planktosalinus sp. | reverse complement strand
TAACCGAAGAATAGATGGTATTAAAAACAACACACAGATTGTAGCGATAAACCAGGTTTCCACGCCTATCAATATCGGAAGCAATTTCCCCGATGAAACGCTATCTGCTTTCGGAAGTTTTGGCAAGCGCATCAAAAAAATGCAATATACCATCAGTGGAAATTTAAACTGGAGCAATTTCAACAACATCATCAACAATGCCGTTACTGCTTCCGAAAGTTTTACACAGAATTACCGCACGAGCGCACGCAGCAATTTTAAGGAATTCCCCAATTTTGAAGTGGGATACAATGCCATTATCAACGAGTATGACAATGGCGGGGTGGCATCTACTTTTTATACCCACCGGCCATTTGCTAATATCGAGTTCAATTTCCTGAAGGATTTTACCTTTAAGGCAGACTGGAGTTACTATGATTACAGCAATAAGGAAAAGACGGTCAAGAACAACTATTCTTTTTTAAGCGCAGATTTGTACTACCAGAAAAAGGACAGCAAATGGGAGTATCGCATTCAGGCAACTAATTTACTCGATGTACAAACCATCAATCAGGATAGTTTTAATGAGGTCTTCAACACCACTTCAGAATATGCCGTAATGCCGCGTATTTTGATGTTGACGGTGAAGTATGATTTATAGGATTGTTGTGACTTTCGTCTTTTTGGCACATTATAATCTCCATAGATTTGAATCTTAACTTTAAAGAATTCCTAGGTTATTTTAAGGAAAGGTGTTACTTTAGAATAAAATATTCATTTTAATGTGAACTTTAATTATTAATATTATGAAAAATTTATTTTTTACAATTACACTTATTATTGGACTGAATTCGTTTGCTCAAGAAAAAACACAATCAGAATACCAAAAACCTGAATACCAAAGCGATTTAGTGAAATTTGATTCTGACTCAAATACGGTTGAATTAACTGGTAATGTTAACTTTAAAACGGAAATTATTGAATTGCAAAATGCAGAAAAAATTCTCTTTAACAAAGAAACAATGAAATTGTTGTAAGCGGAATAAATGATTTTACTATCGACGGAGCAATTAAAATTACCGGAAAAGCTGATAAAAAAATATTGAGATATACAATTGGCGAACGAATTGCCTATTTGGAATAAAACACTACACATAACACCGGCTCAAATCTCTGGCTTCTACCGGCTCACCCACAATAACGAAACGTCGAGCTATCGGATTTTTATTTGGGTTTTATTTTGTTAGATTAGGTAATTCATAATACAATAGATACCCAACATTTGATAAAAATTTACAAACTAAATAACAAACTCCTAAAAACCTTATTGAAGGACAACCTGATTATTATAATCGGAATGATAGTTGTTTTGCCATTCATTGTATCTATTAAATATGTTGACTACTTTGAACTTGATGCCTCATTTATAAAATTTCTAATCGGACTTTTATTTGTCTTTAATGTTCCTGCTATCTTTATTCTAATAAATTATTATTTTCAGAATAAGAAAACCACACTGGAAATTGACATTCAGTCTGACTATATAAAAATATGTCAAGATGGGAAATCAAATGTTTACAAACTCTCAGACATAACAGCTTCCATCTACAATATAGGGATTTACTATAAAAATGCCATTGATAATAACGCGAGATGGGCTACTATTCACTCTGATCTTGGGTATTGGGATATTCAATTTGATAATGGTGACAGATTTTATCTTTCAAATTTGTTAGTGGATTTTTTACACGAAGAAGCATTTGTGAAATCAACAAAATATCGATTTCGCCTTTTCCCATATATTGATAAATCTAGCAAAAAAACCGGAGTTGAATTAAAACGAAAACAAGTACAAGAAAAAAATAGGGTTGAGGAATTTGTGGAACAATATCAATTTAAAAACGAAAAGCAATTAAGAGAAATTTTAAATGATAGAAAAGGTTATCAAAAAGAAGCTGTTGAAGCAGCAGAAATAGTGTTGAAAAAGAAAAACGTTGGGTAACATTTGTAGAATCTATTCTTCTGCACCCTCACTCGCAATCCCGAAGCGTCGGCTGAACGAAAACTTTGATGAGAATGCAATTCCCCATTATTGAATCAATATCGGCTAAATTCGTATCTTATCGGATCATTTGATATTTTGTAGTTAAACTTCTACATAAATAACATTTAACAAATTTACTTGTAAAATGTTACCTTTTTAGGTAACTTTGAACTGAAATTAGTGCGAAGTAACATTGAGAGAATTTAAAAGAGAAATAGGATTTTACGAAAATCACTTTAGAGATTTTTATTTTAAACAGTCCCTTTTGGTGCGTAAGAAAATGGACTGGACACTATTGCTTTTAAAAACTACGCGCATCGTTCCGGAAAAGTTTTTAAAACACCTAACGAATACAGATGGACTTTGGGAAGTAAGGGTTTCGGCAGGAAACGGAGTTTTTAGGATCTTTTGTTTTTTTGACGAGGGAAATTTAATAATCCTCTTGAGCGGATTCCAAAAAAAGACGCAAAAAACACCTCTTAATGAAATTAAAAAAGCAGAACGATTAAAAAAAGAATATTATGAAAACAGATAAAAGGATTACATCATTTGACGACCACCTAGATGAGCAGTACGGAAAAACAGGAACAGAATCCCGAGATAAATTCCAGGAAGAATTTGAGACTTTTAAAATTGGTGTTTTAATTCAAGAGGCAAGAAAAAAACAGAACCTCACCCAAGAACAACTTGCAGAAAGAGTAGGAACAACAAAAAATTATATTTCTAGAATTGAAAATAATGCAAGTGATATCCGTCTTTCGACTTTGATGCGAATAATCCGCGAAGGACTGGGAGGAAGTTTGAAATTATCACTTGATGTTTAATAACTAACAAAAAAGTACAGTTGTCAATATAAATAAAATTGTGGCGGGTTTATTTCAGGCCTTAATTCACAAACGCACTATATCCTGTAATGGCACGTCCCACGATAAGCGTGTTGATTTCTTTAGTACCCTCATAACTGTAAATCGCCTCGGCATCTGCCACAAAACGAGCTACGTCATATTCCAGAAGAATGCCGTTACCACCCATCACTTCGCGTGCGCGGCTCACCACATCCCGCGTGCGCAAACTGCAAAAAACTTTTGCAAGGGAAGCATGCTCGTCCGTTAGTAATTCCTGGTCCTGCAACTCAGATAGTCTGTAGCACAAGGTTTGCATGGCGGTGAGATTGGAGACCATTTCCACCAAATGGTTTTGGATGAGTTGGTAAGAAGCAATCGGCCTGCCAAACTGTTCCCTTTTTTTTGTGTATTTCAAAGCCGCTTCATAAGCACCGCGCGCACAGCCCACAGCTTGCCAGGCAACACCCGCCCTTGTCATCTGCAATACTTTTGCGGTGTCTTTAAACGAATCTGCTTTTTGCAACCTGTCGCTTTCGGGGATGCCGCAATTGGTCAAGGTGATGATGGCATTTTGCACTATACGCAATGCCATTTTATCTTCCATTTTTTCAGCTTTGAAGCCGGGGTTTTCCTTGCGCACCAAAAACCCTTTCACCTGATTACTGTCTTCATCGCGTGCCCAGATGATGATAACATCAGCAAAAGTCGCATTGCCTATCCATTTTTTTTGTCCGTTTAAAATCCAGTTGCCATCCACCAGTTTACAGGTGGTTTCCAATCCGCCTGCCACTGCTGAGCCAACA
>JBGTDF010000313.1:0-1537 GCA_041748455.1 Planktosalinus sp. | reverse complement strand
ATCCTGCTCATTGCCCACAGTATAGACCATACCTCCCACATCAGGATAATCTTTTACACGTTGTATTGCGGTACCAATGTCCTGCGTCATATAAACAGCAGTACCATCGCTTCGCAAAACGATTTTTTCATCGAGCCCTTCTGCGGTAAGGTCAATCCAAACACTTCCATCTTCTTTTCGGTAAAAAACACCTTTTTCAAGACCTTCGGCCACTACATCTTTTCCTAAAAGATAGGTATTGCTTTCGTAGTAATAAGAATCAAAATCAACCCCAATATTTTTATAAGTCACCTCAAAACCGGAATATACCCATTCATTCATCATTTCCCAAAGCGCTACGGTTTCCGGGTCACCATTTTCCCATTTTTGAAGCATTAATTGGGCTTCCAATAATAGCGGCGCTCTTTTTTTAGCTTCCTCTTCGGTTTTGCCTTGAGAAATTAACTCTTCTATCTCTTTCTTGTATTCTTTATCAAACTTTACGTAATAATTCCCTACAAGTTTGTCGCCTTTAAATCCGGTTTTTTCGGGGGTTTCCCCTTTACCAAATTTTTTCCAGGCAAGCATACTTTTACAAATATGGATTCCGCGGTCATTGATAATCTGCGTTTTATAGACCTTCTTTCCTGCGGCTTTTAAAATTTCGGCTACAGAATAACCCAATAACACATTGCGTACATGACCTAAATGCAAGGGTTTATTTGTGTTGGGGGATGCATATTCCACCATAAAGGCTTTTTCATCAGTAGCAGCTGATTTAAAACCGTAGGTAGCATCGTCTAGTATTCCTTTGAAAAAATGGAGATAATATGTATCTGAAATCACTATATTCAAAAACCCTTTTACCACATTAAATCCCGAAACTTCAGGAACCATTTCCACAAGATAGTTTCCCAGGTCTTGTCCTAGTTTTTCCGGATTAACTTTAACTTCACGCAACATAGGAAACGTAACCACGGTTATATCGCCTTCAAAATCCTTACGGGTAGCTTGAAATTCAACAGCGGTAAGTTCCTTTTCATATATGGCAAGAAATGCTTCTTTGATTTTGCTTTCCAGTATTTGCTGTAATGTCATTTTATATGAATTTATGCAGTAATTTCAGGGCGCAAAGATAGGGAGAAAAATGTTTACAGGTTTTTGTATCTTTAAAACAAAAATGCTTTTAAATGTTTCCTATAATAATCCTGAAATCAAAAGAAAAATAGAAAAGGAAGTAGGTGCTCCCTTTTCCTTAAGGGAACGCTTCCAACTAAAAGGAATTGGTTCTTCAAAACTAATTATTACAGAAACCAGTATTCACATACACAACTTGCTCATTTTAGACAATAATCGCAATGTGTGCAATATAGAAATGCGTCCCAACGGCATAATTTTGGGGTTTAGATCTGTCTTAGAATCGTATGCGCTGGTAATTCCTTATTACAAATTGAATATTTATAAGGGAAAAGCGGAGGAATATTCTATTTATCGGGATAATTATTATGTGAAAATAGAGGCTACAGAAAAAAGCACCCATGCATTTATACAAAAGGTA
>JBGTDF010000312.1:0-3677 GCA_041748455.1 Planktosalinus sp. | reverse complement strand
CAATGGTTTTTTGCCATTCTTCATTTCCTTCTGCAGTAAGTTTTATTATCCATATATCCTCTCGGCCAATGGCATCCTCTTTTTTGTGATATCCTTTCATGGAGCTGGAAGTCCCGCCCAAAATGAACCCTCCGTCTTTAGTCCCTTGAATACTTTTTAAAATGTCGGATCCTGTACCGCCAAAACTTTTTTGCCAGTCCAGATCCCCCTTTTCATCCATTTTCCAGACCCAAAAATCTAAATCTTTTACATTGTCTTCGCTTTTATTGCCTGATTTATTGGAAAGCGAACTCCCCGCTAGGATAAATCCATAATCTGCGGTTGGTTGCACATCAAAGAGATATTCGGCGTGAGAGCCACCATACGATTTTTCCCATAGAATATCTTGGGAGAAAAGTTGAGTAACCCCGTACAAAAGAAATAAAAAGCAAAACAGGGATTTTTTCCCTAAAGGCAAATTTTTCATAATGGATATTTTAAAGTTGCAAAATAGAAATGAGGCTTAAAAAGATTGTAAGTAAAAACACGTAATTTATGTAAGTGTGATTTTTTAAATAATAATAGCCTCTCTGAATGTTTTTCAAATAGATAAATCAATAGAAGAAAAGGAGTAAAACGTAATAAGGATTTGTAATTAGGGAATACCATAAAGCTAGCCTTGTTAAGGTTAATAATTATTTTAAGATTATTAAACTGGGGAGTCTAAATCTAAAATGTCTCTAAAAGCGGCTTTATAATATTGCTAAGAAATTAATTATGTTAATATAAACCAAATTAAAACTTAAAGAAAAATAATTTTAACTCAATAATCACATATTGTATATTTTTAATATTAATTATTTATTATATTATTAATATTTTAATTAAATAAATAGAAAAATAAAACCTATTAATTGATACCCACCTATCTTGATAATTTGAACCCAAAGTAAAAAAAATGTCCCGCAATCTCCCGAAAACTTTCGGGATTAGCGAAGCCTATCTGTCAAAAGCTGAAAGCCAGCTGGCGCGCAGGCGGCTTTCCAAAACCTTAATCAAAATAACAAATCCCCGCAATCTCGCAAATCCGCAAATAATGTCATTTCTCGTCATTTCATGTCAATTCATATCAAAACTTGCTAGAAATATGCAATTCTATGAAATTTGATGAAGTCTGTGTTTTGAATTCGCTTTTGGGTAAGGCCAGATCGTATGTTTGACCTGTTTAACCCCTAAATTTATTATGATTATGGCAAAACAAAAAGGTATTTTTAAACTAAGAGGAACTATCGGTGATGTTACCTTTTACAAAACAAAAGATGGGCATTTTGCCCGTGAGAAAAGCGGTATTGATGCAAAGCGAATTGCTACTGATCCCGCTTTTGAACGCACCCGGGAAAACGGGCGGGAATTTGGGTCTGCCGGTAAAGGCGGTCAGTTAATCAGGAAAGCACTCCGGTTGCTGTTATTAAATGCCAGGGATCCTCGGGTGGGTTCAAGGTTATTGAAAACACTTATGGGTGTATTACAAACCGACCCTATTAACGATCGCGGGCAACGTACTATTCAGGACGGGGATATGGCGTTGCTTAAAGGGTTTGATTTTAATGTGCGGGGGAAACTGGACACCGCTTTATTTAGCGGTTACACCGCCACGTTTGACCGTGTTGCGGGAACACTGGATGTGGTGCTTGATGCCTTCACCCCAAAAATCACCATTGAGGCCCCTCAGGGCACTACCCATTTTCAAATAGTTGCGGGTCTGTGCGCAACAGATTTTGCGGGACGCAGCTTTGAAGAAGCCCATGACGTGTCAGGAATTCTTCCATGGGATAATGACGAACTTCCAGCAATGACGTTGAATGCGTCCATAGGTGCCAACAGTGTTCATCCGGTGCTCATTGTGTTGGGGGTGAATTTCTTTCAAGATATAAATGGGAAGATGTATCCGTTGAAAAATGGTACTTACAACGCATTGGGCGTGGTCAATGTAGACCAATTCTAATCTAAACCGTATCGATATGGATTTGTTTTTGCACCGCACCCATTTTGAAAAAGGAACTAACGGCGCCCTGTTTCATAAAGACCAGTTTGTTTGCTTTACAATCGATCTACCATGGCAATGTAATGAGCGTAATGTGTCGTGTATCCCGGATGGTACCTATGAAATCACCCCGTTTTATTCCCCCGTATTTAAACACCATTTGCGGGTATTGGAAGTACCCGGGCGAAATGGCATATTGCTTCACCCCGCTAATGATGCACTTAAAGAGTTGCAGGGATGCATTGCCCCTGTATCCCAACTCACGGGTATTGGGAAAGGATTGGGCTCGCGCAGGGCATTGGACCAATTGCTGATGCGTGTGGAAGCCTTTCGCGAAGAAGGCGAACCGGTGTTCCTAACAGTGTGTTCAGAACAATCCGGTCGGTAAATGCGGTAACCATCAAAGTTTCGCATAAAAGTAACTTTTGGTGGGCAGTAAACCGCTTGGAAAATTGTTTAATTTAAAATCGATACTATGGATGTATTAGAACGAATGGAAAAACCAACCCCGAAATTTTTTAGGGTGTTGCGAACAATCGGAATTGGAGTGACAGCAGTGGGAGGCGCTATCCTTACAGCCCCGGTAACACTGCCCGCAGCCTTGATGAGCCTTGCAGGCTACTTGGTAGTAGGCGGCACGGTTGCCACGATTGTGAGTCAGACAGTCATCAAAGATGTGGATGACGAGGACGACCTGCAAGCGACGGGTGGGCCAATCACCCACTTGGGGGCTAACCCCTTACTGGACCCCGAACGATAGGTATGGATAGCTATCGTGCAGGTTTTTATGGCGGCACTGCTTGTGGCATTCTACCCAACCTCCCGGTAGAAGACATACTTGTTACGATTTTAATGGCTTGCATTGGGGCCATAGCCAGTTTTATCGTGACGGTAGTGCTTCAAAGTATAGGAAAACGTTTTAAACACAAATAAAAACCAAAACCAAAAGTGCCGGTAAAGCCCTTCCCTATTGTGGGGAGGGTTTTTTTATTTGGGAGTAACGAATTAAATTTAGCACCTGAAATACTTCTGAAGTAACAAAGCAAGAAATCCCCAAGTAACGAATCAACGAAACAACCAAGCAACGATACAACAATTCCACAAATTAACAAAACTCTAACACCCTCTTTCTCAATAGCGTTAATAAATAAACCAATTACGGCAATTCCGGCGGTGCAGACAGTGTAATTTCGTCACTGAATCAAAACTTACGTCGCATGAAAGACCAAAATAAGGAAATAAAAAAGCCGGAAGGCCCTGAAAAGCTAAAGGCCAATTCACATAATGAAAGTGCTGACCCGCAACAAAGGGAACAACAGGCCCGTAAACAACAGGAGCAAACACGCAGCGAAGGAGAGCCTCACAGCAGCGATGCCAAAGATGCCCTGCGGCAGAAAACCAGACAAGGATTGAATAACCGTTAATCCCGGTTTCGGGTTAAGGTTTACAATTATGTTTGGTCAAATTCAAATAGTGAATTTAGAAACACACGGGTGTATAGATTATGGCATGGGGCTGCTCTTAATCTTTTCACCAAGCCTCTTTGCCTTACCGGTAGGTGTACCGGTTGTGGTAGCCTTGGCATTAGGCCTTTTTATTGGCATATACAGCTTGCTTACCCGCTATGATCTGGGGGCAATCCCCATAATTTCCA
>JBGTDF010000311.1:0-4097 GCA_041748455.1 Planktosalinus sp. | reverse complement strand
TAATGAACTCATCTTGACCTTTTCCAATTGGTTAAAAAATTGCTCTTTTTAGCCTGCTTTTTGTCATTTTTTCCTTCCGTAGCTCTGCTATGAAACTCAAAAATGCCTTCAATCAGGCTCAAAATAGCTAATTTTCACTTCAATCAAAAAAGTCAAGATGAGTTCAATGAAAGGAAGCATCGCAATTTTATTGTGATGTTTTTTTTTTAAAACCTTCTAACCACAGTTTGCAGTTCATTGGAAAGTTTGGTCCTTAACCTTTGATAATCCATAATCAAACGAATAATTTCTGTTTGCTCCATTTCTTCCATTTCATTAATTCCCTGGGAAAGGTTGTTGATTTTTGATGAAATCAAATAATTCCTTAAGCTCAAAACTGTTTCCATCAATAACTGGGAAATAGAATCGTTTTTTTGTTTTACATACACATCTTTACGTTCCCAGTCGTCCAGACGGTATTTACCATCTTCCATAAAAATATCGGTCACTATTCTGGCTTTCTCATCCTCCAGCCTCTTTGTGTAGGAATTAATTTCAAAAGCCTCGTCAGTTTGAAAATGGTTGATCACTTCGGTAAACAATTCCTGAAAAGTGGGATTTGCAAATTCCATTTCATCTTCCTGTAAATCGAGATATAATTTCTGGAAAACCTTTATGCTCTTTTCTTCCACCAGTGGGACCTCTTTTCCATTTTCATCAAATTTTAAGAAGGTTTCTTTGAAAACAGCTTCTTTATCCCCATAAAGAAAAAGTATTTCCATTATTTTGTTTTCAATTTGTTTCTGAACGTCAATTTTTTCTGCAGGTTGTGTCCTGTTATTAATTACTTCAAAAGCTTCTTCATTTTGTTTTACACTTTTGGAAGCTTCTTTAAGGTTTTTGGAAAGAAGTTGTGCCAGGGCATTAAACAATACATCTTCTGAAATATCCATGATGCGTGAACATTCCTGAATGTAAATTTCCCTTTTTATAACATCGGGGATTTTAGAAATACTCACAACCATATCCCGTATGGTATCTGCCTTTTTTACAGGATCATTTTTTGTTTCCTTGATTAATATGGAAGCTTTAAAATTGATAAAATCCTGTGCGTTTTCCTCTAAATAAAGGGTA
Organism: Planktosalinus sp.; assembly: GCA_041748455.1. Taxonomy (GTDB): domain Bacteria; phylum Bacteroidota; class Bacteroidia; order Flavobacteriales; family Flavobacteriaceae; genus Planktosalinus. Next base: position 2,984 of record JBGTDF010000311.1, on the reverse strand, counting down.
AGTTCTTCCAAAGAATTTTTTCGAGCAAAACTATCGGGATCTTCCCCTTCGGGAAAAGTGCAAATTTTTACGTTCATGCCCTGTTCCAGAATCAAATCCACACCGCGAAGGGATGCCCGCAATCCTGCTGCATCGCCATCAAATAATAAAGTGATATTTTTTGTAAGACGGTTGATCAACCGTATTTGTTCAGAAGTCAATGCAGTTCCTGAAGAGGAAACCACATTGTGTATTCCTGTTTGCGCAAATTGAATAACATCTGTATAGCCTTCTACCAGAAAACAATTGTCTTCTTTGGCAATGGATTGCTTTGCATGAAATATCCCATAAAGTACTTTGCTCTTATGGTAAATATCACTTTCAGGCGAATTGAGATATTTAGCTGCCTTTTTATCGCTGGTCAAAATCCTTCCGCCAAAACCAAGAGTTCTACCACTCATGCTTAATATGGGAAACATAACCCGGCCTTTAAACCGGTCAAAATGCTTTTCCCGTTCTGAAGTTTCTGAAGCTTCCTTAACAATGGTCAATCCTGTTTTTTCAAGGTACTCCAGTTTATAACCGTTTTTAAGTGCTTCCAAAGTAAAAGCATCCCATGAATTTGGAGAATACCCCAATTGAAATTTCTCAATGGTATCTTTGGTGAAACCCCTTTCTTTGAAATAAGTAAGCCCTATGGCTTTGCCTTCTTCTGAATCTAAGAGGGTTTCGTGGAAGTATTTTTTGGCATATTCACTAACAAGGTACATACTTTCGCGCTCGTCAGCCTGTTCTTTTTCTTCGTTGGATTGCTCGGTTTCTTCTATTTCGATACCATATTTTCTTGCGAGATATTTTATGGCTTCAGGGTAGGTAAAATGTTCATGCTCCATTAAAAAAGCAACCACGTTGCCACCTTTTCCGCTGGAAAAATCTTTCCAAATCTGTTTTACGGGCGAGACCATAAAACTGGGGGAGCGCTCATCAGTAAAAGGACTTAAACCTTTAAAGTTGCTGCCAGATTTTTTAAGTTGGACAAAATCGCCTATCACCTCCTCTACACGGGCGGTTTCAAATACATTATCAATAGTGGTTTTGGCTATCAAAAAAAGTGACTTTTTAGGCTTTAAAACAAAATGTAAAGTTACTTATTTTAACGGTATAATGTGTGGAAAATGATTGACGGTTTGTCCAACTTTTATAAAATTGAACTCGTTTAAACTTTTTTGATTGTAGCGAAAATTAGCCATTTTGTACTCGATTGAAGGCTTTTTTGAGTTGCATAGCAGGGCTACGGAAGGAAAAAAAGACAAAAAGCGGGTACAAAAGGGCAATTTTTTAGCCAATTATAAAAAGTTTAAACGAGTTCATTATATTAATCCATATCCCATCTTAATCCCAGCGAAACGTTGCGTTGCTCTATGGGGTTATCTTTGAAAATGGTATTGAGGTCATATTTAGCATACAGTCCTACGGTGCGCCAGCCAATGTATCCACTTAGACCATAGATGAGGTCATTAGTGTTATAATTGTTTTTGAATTTTTCCTTGACCTTGTCCCCATCGTTATTGTATTTTAGCTTTTGGATGGTATTTAAATTGAATCCTGCATATCCCCCCAAACCTATTTTTATACTCTTGCTGGTAGAATAACGGATGGTCTCTTCTGTTTGTGTTTTTTTAGATGGCCCAAATTCAAAATGAACAGGGAACACAAGGTTGTCCATTCTTAATTTGGATTTATTCAATTCTAAAGGAAATGTTTCTAAAACAGTTTCATCTCCATCTCTTGCAAAAATCCGGTTGTCAGTAGGTTTTAAACTATTAAACTGAAACGAAAATCCATATTTGACCCTTAGGAAATTGCTGTTTTTAAAAACTCGAGTTTTCCACGCCCAGCCCAACTCTGCAAAGCGGCTGCCGCCAATTTTAAAATCGCTGTCTTCCAAATCCTCTCCTTCTGTTATAACATTATTTAAACCAACCGCTAACACAAAATCGCTTGTCGTGCGCCTGTCGTATTTAACTTTTTTATCATAATCTACATTAATTATATTTCCACTTCCAAAAATGCTTATCTCAATTTTTTTGTTTTCATTTTCTTCTTCCTCTTTATTTCTTTCGCTTAAAGCGAATTCATTTTCGAGAATCGCAATACGGTTTTCTATATTCAAGGCATGCTTTTCTGCTTCCTGTTGTTTAAGGATATTTGCTTGTTCCAGGCTGATTTCATTGTCTTCCAGTCGGTTGTTTATGGATTCCACTTTTTGTTTCAATAAGTTCCGTTCTTCCTGAATGATAAGTTCTTTCTGTTCCTTTAGTTTGTCAGGCTCTGTTTCCTGTGCATACAGAAGGTTTAAAGCCAGCATGGTAATAAGTAAACTGAGGTAAATAAATGTATTTTTCATAATGTGTGATTTAGGCATTCCTCATCGGGCATCTTACCTAGTGGAAAGATGCACGATTTGTGAATGGATTGATGAATGAATGAATTAGGTTTAGTAAATTTTAATCGTTTCTGGTGGCTATTGCTGTTCTGGTTTTATTAAAGCCGTCTTTTAGCATCTCAAATATTTTTTCGCGGAAGGATTGGTCGAGTTCCATTTCGACATCTTCTAAAAGTGAATTTGCATTTATTTGGGCTGTGGAACTTTTGAACTGCCTCTCCTTGAGTATCTGTTGGGTTGCATTTGTGAGAAGTGCATCTATTTCTTCTTCGGATAATGCTTCCTTGTTTTCTTCCAATGTGGAAACTGTTGCAATTAGCTCATCCACTTTTTCTGCAATACCGATTTGCTCGTTGGGCAAAGATTTTGTTTCCATTTTTTCTTGGGCATTTGTTTCGTCAGGAGTTGCCAGGACAATGGAGCTTTCTGATGTCGGGGCAATAGGTTTAAAAATTTCCGGAGTAACAACCTTTTGGGTAAGTTCTTCTTTTGGCATTACCACTACCTCTGTTGGTTCTTCAAAAATTGGTTGCTCGCTTTGAATCTCAATAGCATTTTC
>JBGTDF010000310.1:0-3138 GCA_041748455.1 Planktosalinus sp. | reverse complement strand
TTTTTCATACTTTTTTGTGTATTATGGTGTAAAATTTGGCACGCTTTTTTCTTATGTGCTCATAAAAAATGAGTTATGTTCACATACCTCAAAATAACTGCACAAAAGTAATATTTTAAGTCCATTTTATAAATGCTAACTGTATGTTAAGTGATAATTTATATTAATTCTAAATAATAATTTTGGGAAAATTTAAGTTATAATATTTTAATTTTGCCACAAACAATAAAAACCATGTTTTTAAAAATTAAAGCCTCTACATTTTTAGTTAGTATAATGCTTGTTTTTTGTGCTCAAAACATACAAGCACAAGCAGGAAAATTAACTGTTTATGAAGATAAAAGAATTACTGAGCTACTTGCCCTTAAAGGTAATTTAAACAAGGAGAACAAACTTACAGACGGTTTTACCATTCAATTGTATTATGGGGAATTATCAGGCGCAAACACCGCAATCAGGAATTACAGGAGGGTATTTACAGACTGGCCGTCTTCCATAGAATATGAAACGCCCAATTACAAAGTTTGGGTAGGTAATTTTATTACACGATTAGAAGCAGACAGGGCGCTTATGGAAATTAAAAATGAGTTTCCCAATGCTTTTGTTTTTAAACCGGAAAGAAGGAATTAGATTTTAGAACGCTACTGTTCGGTAAAAAAGTAGAACTAACCGTAAGAACCATAGTTTTCATAGCTTTACAACGAGTATCCACAAATTAACCTAATCCTTGCCAATCGCTCCCAAGCCGCCAAGCCGTAAAAAATCAGCCTCTTTGCTGTGCGTAGGTATACCAAGCTCTAAATTTAACCGGTCCACCCTCATTTTATAACCAAAAATTTTGATCGGGACCTAAATTCATTTTTTGTGGAAGTAAACTTCCCATTTGGATTTCGTCTGTGGTTTTTTGAAATAATGATTTTATCCTGTTGTAGTCCATAAAATAACTTATTCTTATGGAAACACTGTGAAATTGCGGCTGGTCAAATAAGTTATTTAAGTTATCTGCTATTCCAAGTCCCGATTCCCTTAAAAAACTATCGATAGCATTTCTGTACAGCAAAGTGAGCTGACTGCCAGGTGCAAACCACCAGGTGTAGCGTAAATCTATATTCCAGCTGTTAAACGTCGTGTCATGGGGGTTCTCATAGGAAATGTTTGAGGTAAGGTCGCCATTATTTTCAAGTGTGTAGAATTGTTTATAGACTACTTCAGAAAAATAATGTCTGAAAGAGAGACTTGCAGCCATTTTATTATTAAAAATATACTGCGACTCCAGTGAGGTAATTATGGTATTGCGATCCCGCTGCCCAAAAATTATATCCCCGTCTTGCCTGCCAACAAACCCTTGTTCATTTGATGAAAGAGTAACCCTGGAACCTGCATTGGCTTTCCATTTATCTGAAAACCGGAATCTTGGCGAAAAACCAAAAGCTCTTAAATTCCTGTTTTTTTCATCAAAATTGACCGATTCAAGATTGACATCCATCGCAAATTTCTTTCTGTAATCAGTAGATATCCAAACCCAGGGATTATAATATGCAGGTTGTTTCACATGCCTGCCTTCGGCTCGCGGTTCATAAATGTCATTAATCCCAAAAGGGGTTGTTTCAAAGCCCCCGCCAAAAACAAAGAATTTTTTTGTGGTAAAGCTTGAATTAAAGTTAAAGTTGTAGCTGTAATACAAATCGGGCTCCAGCCTTCTATTAAAGTTCAAATTAATGTTTAAATTTATGTTATTAAATGCCCCTTTGGGTTGCAAAAACCTATAACCATAATATCCATAATAATTGATAAAGTTTGTATTTGAATTAAAGCCTAAATCATTGATATCATAGTCTCGTGTTCTAAAATTTACCGAAGTGGTATAGCGGTGTTTCCCACTGATATTTGAGATTTGTGCCCTTCCTGCATTGCCAAATTTGGTGCTATCGGTCATTACCCAACTGCTTTTTAGATAAGAATAATACCGAAAAGTATTGGTTTTGTTTGTTAGGTCGAGTAATAAAGCAGTTGCATTTGCATCCCTAAAGCTTCCCTCTCTCAGCACATTGGTATTGATTAATGAGACGGAGTTGTTTTCCCCAAAACGTTGGTCAAAAACCAGCACGTTGTAATTTGCAAGTGGCTCCACGAGTTCTCTTCGGGTTTGCCCTGTCTCGGTATTTTTTATTTCTGCATAGGTATTTTTGGTAATGGCATTAAAAAACCCGATTCCCAGACCTCCTGATGTTCTCCCGGAAATTTTTGCAGCATTCAGCAAGTCAATTCTTGAGGGATAGTTTACAATTTCTTCATTTTCTTCCAAAACGGGAAAGCCTGAAGGTGACCCTCCAATCCTTCTGGAATAAAACAAACCCCCTTTGGAAAACAATTCGGTTCCTTCAGTAAAAAAAGGTCTTTGTTCTGCAAATTGCACTTCAAATGCAGAAAGGTTCAAAACCGTTTCATCAAATCTAGTTTGGCCAAAATCAGGAATCAAAACCATATCCAGTGTAAAGGCATCATTGATACCATATTTGAGATCCATACCACCGTTGAAAACCACTTCTGATTCACCGTCAAAACTATTTACATAGGTGGATATGTAAGGTTGCAGGGATAACCTTACCGGTGTTTTAATATCTTTAATTCCATAAATTTCACCATCGTATATGGAAAAACTACCTTTTGTATTGTCAATATGACTCCAGCTATATCTGGTGCGTTCCCTTCTGAATTCCCTTTCCATATTTAACCCCCATACCTGTACATTTTTTTCAGGAAACCGCAATTCTGAATAAGGAATAAAAATCTCTGCTACCCAGCCCTCTTCATTAATTTTAACGGCACTGTACCATACCGCATTCCAGGAATTATCCTCCATATCATTTGTCATCTTGGCATCATATTGAACGCCTGCCGCAGTGACAATAAACTGAAGGCTTTGCTGGCGATCGTTATACCCATTTAAAAGGATAAAGAAAAAATCATCATTGCCTATTTGATCCCGTTCCGTTAATTCTTTAAGTATTTTATCGGGTGAAGGGTCATACATAGTTGCGCCAAAGTAGATTCCCAAATCGTCATACACTATTTTCACTTCTGTCCTTAAGCTATCAGGAATTGGTCTTCCATTTACCGGAAGACGTTCCACAAAAC
>JBGTDF010000309.1:0-12460 GCA_041748455.1 Planktosalinus sp. | reverse complement strand
TTCTATTTCCTCGTGGACCACTATTAGTCCCATCATCTTTTTTGGGGGAATCAGGTTAAAATCCAGGATATTAATACACAATACCCCTTCATAAGCCTTTTTACTTTCAGGGGAAATGACCGGTACCCGGTAACTCTTTTGTATCCCTGCTATGGTAATCGTTACTAAAGAAGTTGCTTTATCCCCTTCCGTATGTATTTCGTTTACGTCCAGTGTTATTTGCGGGAATTTATCGGTTTTTAATAGTTCATGAAAATCTTTGTTGATCCCTTTGTTTCCGCAATTAAACCCTGTATTCTGTAATTGCAGTGAGGCGCCTTCCAATCTTAACCGGTTATTGGTTTTTTGAAAACGCACTGTTTTTGTGGTTTGGAGTTTTGAAGCATCATAATTACAAATAAAAGTATTGACACTGGAAGTTCCTTTAATGAAAAGGGTACTTTCAGCACCTATTTTTACTTCCCTTGTATTTTCTATTCCGTCAGTTGGAAAGAAAGAACTTAAAAGAACCGGTAATAAAAAAATCAGCAGGGTTTTCATGGGTTTTCAATTTTTTAGGGATTAATAAAAGAGGGAGAGGTAGTTAACCGCTCCCCCTTTTTCAACTAAAACAAACTTAGAAACTTATTGCGGCCTCGAATACGAAACCACTAAATTTACCATCGTGGAATTGAGTAGCATCCGCGAATCCGTCATATTTTTGAGTAACATATTCAAGTTTAGTAAGGATATTTTTGGTCATAAACCATCCGGCACCCACATTTATTCTAGAAATATCAATTTCATTTCCTGTACCATTTTCTTCGCCACTCACCTGATTGAAACGTCCACCGAAGTAAAAGTTTTCGTTGTTGCCAAATCTGTAAAGCGCCTCTGCGCCTATTTGGGTAAACACTCTGGTTTCTTCTTCTGCATTAGCTTTACCTTCTGCTCTTTCATACATACCGAAGAACTCAAATCCGCCGTACTTAACAAAAGGATTAATCATTACTGAAGTCATTTGGTTAGTTAAAGCAGGGTTATATCTACCTGAGAAATTATTTGCCGCAGTTGCATCAGCAGGGTGCATTACTAAGTAATATCTGGCTCCAGCGCGATCACCACCATACAAAACTACTCTTGAAGAATGAGCAGTACTGTATACAGAACCTGTAAGTCTGAATCTTAAATCCTCGTTGATTTGTTTGTCATATCCTATTTTGCCTAAGAACGAAGGACTTGTCTTGTTAGTATTTGCAACAGATTGATTAAGTTTACCGTTGGAAACACCCAACATCATTAAGAAACCATTTCTTTGGTAGTACACTTCAGCCCCCACTTCAGTAGTAAAAGAATCCATAATATAGTTTCCAACAAATGGGTTATAGAGTGCCATTGCGTTATCAGTTCTTCTGAAATGTGCATCCCCATAGTTATTTTCCATATGCCCAAACATAATAGTTACATACTTCATCGTCTCTGCCATAAACCCTTCACTGATGAAATTTAAGTTATCAATTTGCATATATCCCCCTTTAACATAGGTCTCAGTATGGTGGCGAGAGGAAAGATAGGTTCTTAAATGCATTCTCACACCATCAGTAAGAGCTACATCCAGATCCAGGTTTGCTGTAGCAAGGTTAAAATTATTTCCAATTACTGTTAATGGAACACCGCCACTATTCTCGTGGTCAATTGCCTGAAATTGTAAGGTAGATGCTCCACCAATTCTTACTTTAATACCATCAAAGGTAGAGATGCTGTCTTTTGGGGCTTCAAAAACGTTTATGCCGTCTTTGTCAGGACTTCTGTAATTGTCCAGATTCCTGTTGTTCTGTGCTTCGATTGTGGAAGTAATTGCAAGTAATGCAGCTACTAACGTTACTTTAATTATAGTTTTCATATGTTGTTGTTTTAAAAATTGGTTTGTAATAAATAGTTAGTTATAAGTTGCTTGAAATTTAATTGTTAATGCGTCGCCTGTTTTTATAGTTCCCATTAAGGCTTTGGGTGGATCTACACCATAAGTGGTCATCGTCAGTTTGGTTTCTCCTGTCAGGGTAACTTTAGCACCATCTACCTTTGCATTAAAGGTTAAAGGGATTTTTTTTGTGACCCCTGCAATAGTTAGATTTCCCTGGGTTTTGATTTCATAGGTTGTTGCTGTTAGTTTTTTAATACTAGTACAGCTGACCAACTGATAGGAAATGTTTTTGTGTTTATCTGTATTCAAAGCTTTGTACGTATTTTTGTCCATTGCTCCTTTGCCGCTTTTTAAGCCTTCTGCCACTACCACAAATTGTAATTTGTCGATATTGGTGATTTCATTTGCTTCCATTGCAAAATTTGCTGTACCGCTCATCATTTCAGCTTTCATATCCCAGTCGTGGACATTAGAAGTGCCATAAATTATTACGCTGCTTGCTGTTGCATTAAGCTTTACATCTTGTGCAGTTGCAAACTGGAAAAATGCACTTGTTGCAATAAATGTCATCAGGATTCTTAAGTAAGTGCTCTTGTTTTTCATTATATATAGTTTTATTTTATTTATTAATTACACTGCAAAATTCAGCTATACCCATATTCTAAACTATGACAATAGTCAGTTATGAATTAATTGTGATTAAAATGGGACAACACACTTTTAGAGGCGGTCTTATTTGTTTACCTTTGGGAAGATGAAAATTTTTGAGAAAGACAATGCCATTTTAAATATCTTATCAGAAGCTGTCTCTGAAGGCGTTGTCATTGTTGACGAATCTCAAACCATTGTTTCCACCAATAAAGCTGCTGAGGATATGTTTGGGTATTCAGGCCCTGAAATCATAGGCAGCCATCTGGACATTCTTATCCCTAAAGAATATCATAAGCATCACCATACCTATGTAGATAACTTTGTACAGGATTCTGACAAGAGGCAAATGGGCCATGGCAGGGAATTGCACGGTTTGCGCAAAGACGGCTCTACCTTCCCGGTGGAAGCAGGTTTGAATCCGTTTAAAATAGCAGATAAAGTATTTGTTATGGCGCTCGTCATAGACATTACTGTAAGGAAAGAATACGAACGAAAAATTTTATACCTCAACTCCCAGTTGGAAGAACGCATTAAGCTACGCACTCACGAACTGGAGAAAACCGTAAATAAACTGGAGTCTGAAATCCAAAAAAGGATGGATGCCGAAAAAAAGATAAAACAGGCACTAAAACGGGAGAAAGAACTCAACGAACTCAAAACCAAGTTTTTGTCCATGGTATCCCACGAGTTTAAAACCCCGTTGAGTGGCATTCTGACTTCCACTATCTTACTGGGAAAATACCAGCTCGCAGATCAGCAAGACAAAAGGGAAAAACACATAAGGACCATTACAGATAAAGTACATTACCTCAACAATATACTTAATGACTTTTTATCCATTGAGCGATTGGATACCGGTAAGGAAAATTACAAATTTACTTCCTTTAAGCTAAGTAAAGTGCTAAATGAAGTGGTTTACAATGCCAATATGCTATTAAAAAGCGGCCAAAATATTTATTTCCCTCCCGAAGTGGATGAATATATGGTCACTATGGATGAAAAAATACTGGAATTGTCCTTGTCCAATCTAGTGCATAATTCCATTAAATATTCGCCTGAAAATACCCGCATTGAAATTGATGTGAAGAAAGACGATTCCTTTTTAATTATCGATGTCACAGATTATGGAATGGGCATCCCCAAAGACTCCCAAAAACATATATTCAGCAGGTATTATCGCGCAGAAAATGCCATTAACGATGAGGGAACCGGTATAGGCCTCAATATAGTTCAAGGACATTTAAATAATCTGGGGGGAATTGTTAGTTTTATAAGTGAGGAACATAAAGGTAGCACATTTACTTTGAAAATCCCTTTTATATCAACCTAAAACCAATACATTGAAAAAAATCTTATTTATCGAAGACGACACGGCAGTAAGGGAAAATACCGCAGAGCTCATTGAGCTTTCGGGGTATGAGGTACTAACTGCACCCAATGGAAAAATAGGGGTACAACTTGCCAAAAAAGAACTTCCTGATTTGATTCTATGCGATATTATGATGCCTGAAATGGATGGGTATGCCGTTATAAGCGAACTATCCTCTGACCCTACCACACAGCTTATTCCCTTTATATTCCTTTCGGCAAAAACAGAACACAAGGATATAAGAAGAGGAATGGATCTGGGTGCAGATGATTATTTGACCAAACCTTTTGAGGAACAAGAATTATTCAGTGCCATAGAAAGCAGGCTTGCAAAAGCTTCCCTTTTATTGGAAAAAAAGGAAAACACCAAAGAAGATAACGAAGAGGGCACATTAAGAACCCTCAATGATCTCAAAAACTTTGTGGATGATAACGGCAAAGAACTCATTTTTAAAAAAGGGGAAAATATTTTTGAGCAAGGGAAACATTCCAATTACATTTATTTACTTCGGAAGGGTATCGTAAAAACCTTTAAAATCGATGAAAACGGCAAAGAACTTACCACAAGTTTGCTCAAGGAGGACGATTTGTTTGGCTATGCCTCTTTGATGCAACATATTCCTTATCAGGAGTCTGCCATTGCTGTGGAAAATTCTGAAGTATCTGCACTTGTGAAAGATGCGCTTAAAGATGTCCTTATGAAAAACCAAAGGGTAACCATGGAGCTGATAGAATTGCTTTCAGATAACCTTTCAGAAATTAAAGAGCAGCTATTACAAATGGCCTATGGTTCCGTAAGGAGGAAAACCGCAGCTACCATCCTTCAGTTTGCAGATAAAATGAATTTCAAGAAAAAAGACAATCTAAGAATTTCAAGAAACGATCTGGCAAGTGTTGCCGGTATTGCCACCGAAAGTTTGATAAGGACCCTTTCCTCTTTCAATAAAGAAGGGCTTATAGAAATCGAAGGGAGAAATATAAAAATCCTGGATCTGGAGGCATTGCATCAAATTCAATAGACAGGTTTAATTCAGCCCTTTATATCCATCCCATGTTTATGATTTTTATCATTTTTTAAAGCATTCTTTCCCAATACATTTGTCGCCATCAAGACGTATGGAAAATGACAAATATATTAGTCCCAACAGATTTTTCTGAAAGCTCATGGAATGCCATTGCATTTTCTCTTGCGTTTTATAAAAACTCCAAGTGTAATTTCTATTTAGTACACGTTATTAAAAAAAGCATCCCTCATTCCCATATATCCAAAGAAACCGGAAGCGATAAGCTATCTGTTACCGATACCAAAACAAAACTAAACCAACTCCTGGAAAATATAGAGAAGTCATCCTTAAAAGGCAATCATCGCTTTTTTATAATGGCAGAGCAGGGTGATTTTATAGAATGTATCCGTAAACAAGTTGCCGATAAAAGTATCGATATAATCGTCATGGGCACTAAAGGAGCTTCTGTTCCCAAAACCTTGCATGTAGGCAGAAACACTTCAGATGTGATTACAAAAGTTAAGTGCACCGCACTTGTGGTGCCTGATAAAGCCATCTTTACAAGCATGGAAGAAATTGCCTTCCCCACAGATTATAATTTGTTTTATCCCACAGCCATTTTAGAAACCATTTCAGCAATCGCCAATAGGTTTAAATCCACTGTAAAGGTTATTTATTTGGCAAAAACCAGGGAAAAATTAGTTGCAGATCAACTACAAAACAAAGAATTGCTAAAAGACTATTTTCACGGGGAAAAGCATAGTTTTCATAAGCTTACCAATAAAAATATTGAGGTTTCGGTGCAAAATTTTATTGAAGAAAACAACATCGGGTTAATTGCAATGGCCGCAAAAAACATTCATTTCTTTCAGCAATTATTTTTCAATACCGGCGGTAAATATTGTGCCTACCATAATAAGGTTCCCTTTTTAGTTTTGCATGAATAACCCTATTTTTTTATCACCTTTTGGCGAAAACTATTCCCGGAAACATCGTTTACAGTTAAAAAATATATCCCCGGCGAAAGGGAAGCCATAGAGAATGAGAAAGTATCTGTACTGGTTTCTTCTTTGCTCAAAATTCTTTTTCCGTGAATATCGTGGAGGGTATAGTCTAAAGAAATTGGCTTTTGCAAGAGCACCTCCACCCTATCGCTTGCCGGATTTGGAAACACACGCATCTCTTTTTCTGAAAAAGCAGTTACATTAAGGCTTTCTGAAAAAAAAGCGCACAACGCCTGAAAAACAGCTTCCTCCAGGGTATAATAAGCACTGTAATCCCCAAATTGATACCCCAAAAAACTACCATTGGTTAGAAAGGAAAATGCGATATTTTCATTTTCCGAAAAATAAGCATCACTGATCAAACCGTTAGCTTCCCCGGGATGACCCAAAAAACTTCCGTATTCTAAATTGGGACAAATTTGATCGTTAATGGAGAGATTTGCATGGTGTAATCCCAAGCCCCAGCGGTTAAAAAGTCCAAAATAATTATTGCCATTACTACCGTTATAATTCCATTGAATGGCTTTCATCTCTTGTAGTGTTGCTGAAGACAAAACACCCGGAACCGAAGTACCGTCTGACTTAATAAATAGAATAAACCTGCCTATTTCAGAAGCAGAAGCCCGCAAACCTCCTTGCGGTGCAAAGTACAATCCATTTGTTCCGGGCACATAGGAACCCAATGCTGCCGGTGGGGGTGGCATAATACCCTGATAATTGTCTGCCTGTGGCGTCCATCCGCCCTGGTTTCTGTACAAAACCGCAATATCATTGATATCAGCAATGTCCTGTATATAGTAACTGCCTGTTATCCCCAGTGGTTGTAAAATTTGTTCCCGAATAAACACATCAAAACGCTGGTTTGCTATCTTTTCCACTAGTGTTGCTATCACACCATAGTTGAGATTGCTATAGGCAAAATAGGTCCCGGGCGTTTCTGTTCGCCACATATTTGCTGTATAAAAACTGCCCCCTGGAACAAGTAGTTGCACAATATCTGGAATGGGATTTTGATTGTATGTGGCAGATAAAAATCCGTTATACCCAGACCCATCCTGTAAACTTCCGGTATGGCTCAACAACATTCTCGCCGTTATAGCGGTGCCCGGATGTGCAGGATTAATAACGGTATATCCTAAATAAGTTGAAATGTCTTCATCTAAATCCAGCAAACCTTCTTCATAGAGTTTCAGCAATGCCAGCGCACTGGAGGTTTTAGATATGGAAGCAATGCGATATTTGGTGTTTTCATCTACCTCTAAATTTCGGGTAAAATCTTTTAAACCAAAACTAAAAACCTGTTCTTCTCCTTCCACATACGTCCACACAGACATACCCATTAATTGAAAATCCTCAAATATTTGCTGAAGGTTTGTTTCCAGATCTTGTGCACGAACTGTAGCAAAACAAGAGAATAATGCTACTAAAAAAATGGTTGCTTTCATATCAAAAAATAGATTTTAAATCTACTACTTTTTAAATTAAAAATAAAAAAGGGTAGGGTAAATCTGTTTTTGTTTGTTTAAACCATATATCCCAATGTAAAACACAAAAGAATTAAGACTCATGAAAAAACAAAATGTATTTGTCCTCAGCATTTTTGCACTTTTTATTGTAATTACACTTGTAATGACCTCTTGCAGTTCTAACGATGATGCCAATACTAACTCTGAATTAGCTGCAACAACCGTGGGAGCTAAAGCTACTTTAAATTCCGGCAGGGCTTTAAATAATGTGGAAATCACAAGATTTATGATCAATGTGGAAGATTTTGAATTGGAGTTTGACGACGATAGTAATAGCGGTGACGATGACGACAATGGAAATAGTGGTGATGATGATGATAACGGCAATGGAGGTTCTTTTTTTAACGATATTGAGCTAGACGGCCCTTTTGAACTGGAATTTACCGCAGACGGTGTGGTAATACCTTTTGCCAATGTGGATATCCCGGTTGGGCAATATGAAGAGCTGGAATTTGAAATAACCAAAAGCAACAACCCGGCTAGTGATTTATTTCAAAAATCCATTTTGATTGAAGGTACTATAGAAACTGTTCCGTTTGTATTCTGGCATAATTTTGAAGAAGATGTGGAAGTTGATTTTGAAGATTTAAATTCAGATATACTTATAGTTAACGATGGTGAAACCATACTTATAAATTTTGATTTATCGTTCTTGTTTGACACCTCTGTTATCGATTTATCTTCAGCTACAGATGGTAACGGCGATGGTATTATAGAAATCAGTCCGAATGATGCAGACGGTAATAACGCACTTGCAAATACTATTAAGAACCTCATTAAAGAGGGCATCGATTTACTGGATGATTAATCCCCGATAGTCAGTTAGTAAAAAAGCCCGGAAATTTTCTCCTGGCTTTTATATTTTTTAGTATTCTTCTGATTTTCGAAACTGCATCAAAACCCTGGACGGATTTTTCAGTTGCAGATTATCTCCTGACAATTTATAAGTAGTCGCACCTTTCAACGCTTCCAGAAACTGATCTTCCAAGCTTGCTTGTCCACACATTTTTTTTGTGCTCACCACATCCACAAATCGCAACACCTCCACTTCCGAAAACAGACTGCCCCTTATAATGTTACACCCGGCAAATCCGGTAAATGTGTTTGCAGTTACCTGAATTTTAATGTGTGGTATATTTTGGGAAAATTCAGAGACATCTACTGCTTTTTTGCCTATACTTTCCAAAATCCAATAAGATTCCAACGATTCATCCATCGCATAAGCACCACAACCCGAAAAACTCATAAGCGATTCTTCCATCGCATCTGTAATATCAATTTCCACCATGTATGCTGATACATCTCCTGACATGGTATTGGCACATTCCTGCTGCGACACTGTTATTTGCATGGTGCCTTCTTCAGTTTCCAAACGGTATTTTTTTATGTTTGCATCTGCTGCTTTTTCAGGATACATAAAAGGGGCTGAAAAACTTTCATACCCTTCCACTAAAGAAGTAAACTGAATACCGCTTTCCGCAATTTCCAAACCCCAGAATGGTTCATTGCCTGTGGCTGTAAAGTATATTTTTGGTTCCAGCAAAGCAGGCACTTCAAGAGAGTCCTGTTCTGTTAGGCCATCTTCCATGAAATCATCCTCCGTATTATCCTCTGCCAACACTTTTTTCTCCCCCACATTGGTCTGCGGATAACTCTCCCCCTCTGCATTTTTGTTTACAGGCAAACATCCTGTCAAAACAAGAAATACCACAACATTTAAAACACAGATCTTCATAAGATAGGCTGCTTATTACAACATGCAAATATCAAATATTTTTGACGCAATTATATATATTTTAAAACTATTCTAATAAAATATTTAAATACCAAAAACGACAGTCTTAATTTTTTAAGATACTAATTTTTTGGGTATTTCTTAAATGTATTAAGAAGAAAATAACATCTAAAAATACTGCCTGAACTTTAAAAAGAATAATTTCTGAGTCTTCTACTGTTTTTATTTTGATGACATTGGTCATTTTAGGTGTTTCTGTAAATGCCTAATTTTGAATGGTATTAATCTTAAAGTACATTCTTATGAAATCTATTCTTCTTCCAACTGATTTTTCAGACAATGCATATAATGCCATTCAATATGCAGTGAACTTATTTAAGGATGAAACTTGTACTTTTTACCTGTTGCATACTTACATTCCGGTTATTTTTGATACCGCATATTTAATGAGTATGCCCCCGGCAGAAGTGATGGAAGATGTATATAAAGAAAATTCCCTAAAAGATTTATCCAAAACAAAAGCCAAAATAGTAAAGGATTTTCCGGAAAACAAAAACACCATTCATCTTGTGTCTTCTTTCAATTCCTTGCAAGGGGGGATAAAAGATCTCGTGGAAGAAAAAAACATAGACTTGGTAATTATGGGTACACAAGGTGCTACGGGTGCTAAAGAAGTTCTTTTTGGAAGCAATACCATTCATGTGCTGAAAGATTTAGCTTGCCCACTTATAGCAGTACCTAATAAATATAAATATCAGGGCATTAAAGAAATTCTTTTCCCAACAGATTTCGGAATGGATTATACAGAAAAACATCTCTATTGGTTAAATCATTTTTCTGAAAAATGGAATGTTAAAATAAATATTCTGCACGTTTATTACTATGGGTATGACTTAGATGCCAGACAAGTTAAAGGGAAAGAATATTTAAGAAATGCCTTTATGTCAGATTCCACGGAATTTATTCGGATGGATAATGTAGATGTGGTTAAAGCCATTGAAAAATACCAGGAGGAAAGACCAACAGATTTACTGGCCCTGATTCATAATAAACGTTCCTTTTTTGACAATTTATTTTTTAAACCGGTTATTAAAAAGCTCGGGTTTCACTTAAAAACACCTATGCTTATTATCCCGTCTAAATGGAAAAAACAATAAATCCCATGAAAAATATTCTGTTGCCAACTGATTTTTCAGAAAATGCCTGGAACGCACTGCAATACAGTGTCGCCCTTTTTGCAAAGGTGCCTTGTACTTTTCACCTCCTGAACTCTTACCAGTCTGCCATGCCTTTGATAGGTGCTAATCTGGTGAACAGGGAAGGCAGTTTGCGATTGCTGCAGCATATGAAAGAAGATTCTGAAAACGGTTTGGGGAAATGGATGGAAAAAATTCAGAGAAAATTTTCAAACTCAAAACATAGTTTTAAAAGCATTTCTGTGGAAGAAGCATTGGTCCCCTCTATCAAAAACACAGTAAAGGCCATGGAAATAAGTTTGCTGATTATGGGTACTAAAGGCGCCAGCGGTTTAAACGAAATTTTCATGGGCAGCAATACCGTAAGGGTTATTCAAAACATGAAACTTTGCCCCATATTAGCAATCCCCGAAAAGATAAAATTTGTTAAGCCAAAAGAAATCGCATTCCCTACAGACTTCCAACGATTTTTTAGTGAAGGCGAAATGAAACCATTGGTAGAACTTGCAAAGCTTTTTAATTCCAGTATAAAAATTGTGCACATAAATAAAGAAGAAACCCTGACAGATGTGCAACAATACAATTTAATGATGTTAAAAAGACATCTTAAAACGGTGGAGCATTATACCTACTGGCTGCCTAAATTTGAAAAAATATCCAATGCCATTACTATCTTTGTGGAAGATTTGGATATCGATTTGCTGGCGATGGTAAACTACAACCACAGTATTATCGAAAAAATAACCCACGAACCCGTTATTAAAAAAATAGGGTTTAAGGTTACAGTTCCCTTCTTAGTGTTGCCGGAAGCCGGTTATTAAAAAACTACTTCCTATTTTTTTTCTTCGGAAATGCATTCTTGCAGGCCTTCCTGCCAGGTGGGAATCGCTATCTGAAAAGTATCCTGCAATTTTTGGGAGTCCAGAACACTGTATGCAGGGCGTTTTGCCGCTGTGGGAAATGCGGCGGTGGGTATGGGCAAAACCTTAACCGGAAGTTGTTTCCCTTCAAATATAGCTTTTGCAAATCCGTACCAACTCGTTGCTCCTCTATTACTATAGTGATATATCCCGGAGTTTTCGGAACTAAGTTTTTCTACAATCTTAATAAGTGCTTCAGCCAGATGCACCACATAAGTAGGACTTCCCTGTTGATCTTCCACTACAGAAATTTCCGTTTTGGTGGCTGCGAGGCGGAGCATGGTTTTATAAAAATTATGTCCAAAATTACTGTACAACCACGAAGTGCGCACAATAGCAAAATCTGTCAATCCGGATTCCAAAATAAATACTTCCCCTGCAAGTTTGCTTTTGCCATAGAGGGTAATGGGGTTTGTCGTTTCTGTTTCTTTGTATGGCGCTTTTGCACTTCCGTCAAAAACATAATCGGTAGAAATATGCAGAAGTTTACATCGGAATTTTTTACACGTTTCCGCCAACTTTTTTACTGCTTCAGCATTGATGGCATACGCTGGTTCAGCATTGCTTTCTGCTACATCAACTTGGGTATAGGCAGCGG
Source organism: Planktosalinus sp. (assembly GCA_041748455.1). Classification (GTDB taxonomy): domain Bacteria; phylum Bacteroidota; class Bacteroidia; order Flavobacteriales; family Flavobacteriaceae; genus Planktosalinus. Next base: position 555 of record JBGTDF010000309.1, on the reverse strand, counting down.
TATTGATTACTACTTCAGGTGCAAGCTTTACAAACATGGTTTCCAGCGCATCGATATCAGTGATATCGAGATCCCTTTTCGCCACAAAAACAACTTTAAGGTTATCCCCGACTACTTTTTTGATAGCAAGGCCCAATTGCCCATCTGCTCCGGTAACCAGTATTTTGGGGAAGTGCTGCATTATAGTTTGTAAAGTTGGTTTACCGCCTCTTCAAAATCCAGGTTATTTTTATCTTTTCGGGAAAGGGTTTGTTCGCCTTTTGGGATTTTCCAATCGATACCAAATGCGGGATCATCATAAGCTACCCCCAGTTCACTATCTTTATGGTAATAGTTATCACATTTATAACTAAAAATCGCCCGCTCGCTCAACACCGAAAATCCGTGTGCAAAGCCGGTAGGAATATACAATTGCAGCATATTTTCAGCACTTAATTCAATACTGAAGTGCTTCCCGAAGGTGGGTTGGTCTTTACGTAAATCGACAACAACATCCAGAATGCTTCCCTCTATACAACGCACTAATTTTGCCTGGGCATAATCCCCGCCCTGCAA
>JBGTDF010000308.1:0-1857 GCA_041748455.1 Planktosalinus sp. | reverse complement strand
GTGGCTCCATACCTTGCAGGAATCATCGCTATGACTTTTAATTTTTTTTCTTTCAATGGAAACAAATATTTATAATTTCAAAATTAAGATATTAATATGGATTTTAACAGCAAGATTCAAATTGGTAATTGGAATTTATTTTTATGGAAAATAGTATACCTACTTAGTTAATGTTCAAAAAAATCTTCTTTAAAACCCACCAGATAGAGTTTTTCCTTTGCTCTTGTTATGGCTGTGTACAACCATCGCAAATAGTCTTTATCCATCCCATTGGGTAAAAAAGGTTGTTCCACAAAAACGGTATTCCATTGTCCCCCTTGCGATTTGTGGCAGGTGATGGCATAGGAGAATTTTACCTGTAAAGAATTGAAATATTTATTTGACTTGACACTTAAGAATTTTTTGTATTTGGAGGTTATATCCTCATAATCCTTCATCACTTCCTGATACAATCGGTTTGACTCTTCATAGGACAAGGAAGGGGTCTCGGCTTTTATGGTGTCGAGTAGCAATACCGTTTCAAAAGGTTTCATTTTTGGGTAATCTACCATACGTACAGAAACTTCCGCAAAGCGAAAACCATACAGGTCTATAAAACCGTGAATTTCCAATACCTCTATGATATCCCCATTCGCAATAAACCCGGCTTCACTGGTTGGCGGCACCCAAAAATAATTATTCTTGACGACCATTAAAAAATCGCCCGGTTCCAACTCACTTTCCTGAAATAAAATACGGGAGCGAATGTGCTCATTGTACAAATTTGCACGCTTGTTTGAGCGAAGTACAATCACGGTTTCTTCTTTTCCCAAACTGGAATAAGAGTCATTAATGGCATCCATTAATTCCTGCCCATCCTGAGGTTTAATAATATCTTTAAAACCCTTTATGTCAAATTTAAAATCTTCATAAAATCCGCTTTCTATTGCTTCCCTGAGGGCTGTTGCATTTAGGAGAATACCACTATCTTCCTGCTGTCTCACCACTTCATCGAGTTCAATGCTTATCACTTCTTTGTTGTAATAATTGCGCAAGGTATCTTCGTTAAGTGCCGGGCTCACATCGAGTTTAACGGGAGGTAATTGTGCGGTGTCACCTATCAGGATCAATTTACATTGATGGCCGCTGTATACATATTGCATTAAATCATTCAGCAAAGAACCATTTTCAAACAATTTAGAATCAGAAGTTGCATCAGAAATCATGGAAGCCTCGTCAACAATAAATAATGTATTTCTATGCTTATTGGGTTGCAAGGTAAATGAAACCCCGCCGCCTTTTTGGGCTTTGGGAAAGTATATTTTTTTATGAATGGTAAAAGCTTCGGTGTTTGAGTAATTGCTTATTACTTTAGCTGCACGACCTGTAGGAGCGAGAAGTACTGCTTTTTTCTTGGTTTCCCATAAATGTTTGACTACAGTCCCTATGATAGTCGTTTTTCCTGTACCTGCATATCCTTTCAGTAAAAAAACCTCATTGGTTTCCAAATTGTTAATAAAAGAAGAAATTTTCTGTAAAACCAGGTCTTGTTTAAGTGTTGGGGTGTACGGAAATTCAGCTTTTATTTTTTTGTAGAACGCTGCAGCATCCATAGACAGTTAAATTTTAAAAATAGGAATGGCTAAGTTACATCTTACGATTTAAATATGAAGAAGGATACGGATTTTTATAGATTATACTTTTGTGATTGAAAAAAAATTGTAGATTTGCGATGTATCTTTACGTTTAACGAAAATCGACTTAAATAATGAAACTTTTAATTCAATTAGTACTCTGGGTTGTTATAGGAATTTTGGGATATTTACTTTTCAGTTCTGTATATGCACCCACAAAATTCAATGATTTAAGGGATGAGCG
>JBGTDF010000307.1:0-8271 GCA_041748455.1 Planktosalinus sp. | reverse complement strand
GATTTGATATGGCAACTCATGGTGCATATTGCACCTAAAGATGTGCTTTACCTGTACTGGTATGACAAGGAAGGATTTTATGAAAGGTATACAAGTTGGGATGCCTCTTTGCAGGAATGGGTCATTGAAACCATCAGCAAGGAGATATATAAAGGATAAGGTGCCGGGAGGTCAAAGTTTGGAATATTTTTCAGATATTTATACAACAGAAGTTTTACTAATGCAACTAATAAATTAAAAATCATGACTCTGGAACTACTTGTTTTTATAGCCTCTGTATTATTCGGGGTTTTGCTGTACTGGCGGGAATCACACAGCAATGCAATATATCGTTTTTTTAATAAAATGCTGTATTCCAAAAAACTACAGATGCAACCGGAAGACAGGACAGGTTTCCTGTACCGCCAATCCTTTTTATTGCGGTTGGTATTTCTTACCGTTCTGTTTCTTTTTCTTCTCGTAATATGGCGTTTTTTAATACCTATTGATATTGCCACCATTTCGGTTTTTGCCTCGAGTATTGTGGGAACCCTTATTGGAACCTATATCGCCGGATTTATCCAGAAAACGCAATCTTCAATGAATTCCGAAGAGATAAAGGAAATAAAAGGGGAAGTGGTGGAAGAAAATCCTGTTATCGAAGAGCCACGCATACCTAAACAACAAATACCACCCGCCGAAGAAAAAAGTGCCCGTGACCGCTTAAAGGAAAAGGGATTGCTTTAATGTTTTACGGAATAATACCAACCAACCCATGATAAAAAGATACTGGCAACGAGGCAGAAAGCAAAAAACCATAACCATTGCAGGTGTTTTCATTTTACTATTGCTACTGTTCCTTCTGCGGGATGATTACCAGCCCGTACTATTATTTCTGCGGAAGTACTTCTTTATTTTGCTTGTATGTGCTGTGGTATTATTCTTCGGTTTGCGCAGGTTCCGAAATTCGTTGAGTGCCGGAAGACGTTTGCTTACGCTTTTGATGATTGGCGTCTTTTTCGGAATTTTATACCTTGTAGGTTGGCATCTGGATATGTACGCCTATATGAAAACCTATTCCGCATACCAAAACCTGAACCGCACCGAGTTAAGTGAATTGCCGTTAAGCCAGAACGAACGCATTCAGCCGTTGCGTAATATTGCGTCCATGGCAGGCGAATCGGTTGGTGAAACCAAAGATGTATCCCTGCCGCACCTGGTAAGGGTAGATGGTGAAAACAAATGGACGATGGTAATACAGCCTGCTGAAAAGTATGTCTGGCAACGCATCAATTCCAATATTGAAGAGATATTTTCCGTGCCAAGCACATCCCCATTCCCGAGGTTTTCAAGTGATAACCGAATTCCGGTGACCTTTTCGATAGGGGAATCCTTAAAATTTAGCCGCAATACCTACAATGCAGCGGTAAAAAAATTCAACTTGTTCCAGTTGTTTACGATGCAACCCGCAGATGTGTTTTATATGAAAAATGACAGTGGCAACTGGGTCCAGGTGGTGAGCCTGATAAAATGGAAAGGTTTTTTCTTTCCCTATCCCACGTTTGGCGGGGTGATGGTCATTGACAGCGGCAAGCACAATTTCAACGATTATCTGGAGCGTCTTTTCGTAGGGAAAGGCACCTTTATTTCACCGGAAGAAATTAAAAACCACCCGTATTTAACGAGGCAGAACATACTCGCGGAAGAAGTTTCCCAACTGCAGGCAGAATCCCTGAAGTTTATCGGTGGTTTCAGCGATCCGTTGCCGTGGAATATGGAAACCGCAGTGAAGATACCCGATCTTCCTGATGACCAGAACCAGCAACCCTATGTAACCGATTTTAATTTTGAAGGTACTACACCCGAAGCCTATAACGGTTTATACCACTGGTTCGGTCTCGAACCCATAGGTGATGAGCGCACCAGTCTTACGTTCAGTGTGTTTATTCCTGCAGATGGCAGTGACAAGGTGTTCTACTATGACCATGCCACCAAAAAAGAAGGTATGGGAGGGGTATCTGCAATGCCGTTAAAGGTTATAGAATCCAGAAAGGAATATGACTGGACGGCCAATAAACCGGTGGAATTCCGACCTTATATACGCGAAATTGCAGGCAGGAAACGTATGTTTTTCCTCGGGACCATTTCCGCGGTAAACCAGGAAACCGGTGAATTTGACGGCTCTTCCACACCCGATCTGGCATTGATTGACAGCGAATACCGCGATGTGGTTTGGGTGGATTCCAAAAACTCTGCCGGTTGGGACAAAGCCATTGAAGAGCAGTTGATGGATACCTGGAGGGCCAACGAACGCAATGAACGATACTTTCAGGAGGAAACCCATCTGCAAATGGAAGAAAATGCTGTGCAAAAGGATACCATTAGCAACATTCCCATTCAGGAAATTCAACCCTCTCAGGATTTATCCCGAATTAATCGGGACTGAGAGGGTTTTTCCAACTTTGCGCCTCTGCGTCTTAGCGAGAATATTATCACGCAAAGTCGCAGAGGCGCAAAGGATTTCTCAAATATTATAAAACAGAACTCTACTAAAAAAAAATTACTTTAACCGCAAAAGACTAAGCGAATAGTATTCTTTTTCATCCATAAAATGCTCCTCCGCCACAAACCCATTTTCCACACAAAGGGTTTCGATTTCCCTAAGATCATATTTTTTGGAAATTTCGGTGTGTATGACTTCATGTCTTTTAAACGGAATAACCTCACCGGCAATGCTAACATCCTGCTTTTTCAAACTCACGATATAACTGTAACAATTCCCCGAAATAGGGTCGTAGTAAGCATAATGGTCAAAGGTATTCAAATCAAAATCCCCGTCCAGTTCCCTGTTGATACGGGTTAAAAGATTCAGGTTAAAAGCTTTGGTGATTCCCTCTTCGTCATTATAAGCTTTCAAAATGGTATGCGGATTCTTTTTCAAATCAAACGCTATCAATATAACATCATCGGGGATCATTCCTTCTTTCAGCCATTGAAAAAATGCTGTGGTACGCTCCGTATTGAAATTCCCGATGTTGCTTCCTAGGAATAATATAAGATTGTTTTTTTGCTCTTTCAAAACCGTATGACAGGTTTCAAAATAATTCCCGGGAACGGTAGTAATGGGAAGATTGGGCAATGCGTTTTCTATATTTTGCCGGTTTTCTTCTAAAATATTGGGGGAGATATCCAATGCTGTATAGGTGATTTGCAATTCATTTTCCGAAAGCTTTTGAAGTAACTTCACCGTTTTGGTCCCGTCACCGGCGCCGAGTTCGAGTATATTCCAGCGCGAACTGTATTTTTTCAACAGTTTGCCTATGGCATCACTTTTATTGGCAATGATTTCGCGTTCACAACCGGGTAGGTAATAGGATTCCATACGCATGATTTGCTGGAATATGGCATCGCCATTCTTGTCGTAAAAGTATCTGGAAGGCAGGGTTTTTTGTTCCTTTTGCAATCCGTTGAGGATGTCTTCTTTAAAGGTAGTATTCATGTATCTTAGTTGGTGTTTTTAGCCAGCCGTATTCCCGCGAAAATCCAGCGGGAGGAGGCGTGAAAGAAATTTCGGTAAGTGATCCTGCTGTGACCGGGCGGTGTGGCAATCGATGCGCCTCTTAATACCTGCTGGTTGACCATAAACTTCCCGTTGTATTCGCCCAATGCCCCGGGTGCTTTGGCATAACCGGGATAATGTAAATAAGCAGAATTGGTCCATTCCCAGAGTTTTCCCCATTCCAATTGCTGTGCAACGATTTCCCATTCAAATTCCGTGGGCAGTCGGTATCCGGCCCATTCGGCATAAGCAAAGGCTTCATAAAACGAAATATGGCTTACCGGGGCTTTTGGGTCCAGTTTTTCCAGACCGTTCAGGTTGTAGGCAAACCATTTGTTTTTGTTGTTATAGGTATACAGAGGCCTGTCTATTTTGTTTTGGTTGATGAAATCCCAGCCTTCCGCATGCCAGAGATCGTGGTTTTTATATCCACCGTCTTTGATAAAGTCGGTATACTCGCCATTGGTCACCAGCTTGTTCCGCAAGGCTACCGGTTGCAAATAGACCTTATGGCGTTGCAATTCGTTGTCAAAACAAAAAGAATCGCCCGTAGCGCCTATCTCATACACGCCTTCATCGACAGTTACCCACGCTTCTTTTTGGGTTTCTTTTTTCAGAATATAGTTTGTCGTGCATTGTGGCAAGAGGGGCTGGGTGCCCAAAATATATTTTATGTCATACACGAGCAATTCCTGGTGTTGCTGTTCGTGATTAATGCCTATCTCTATCAGGTAAAGAACTTCCCGCGAACAGTTCCCTTCCAGCAGTTGTACTATATGTTTGGTTACATAGGCACGGTAGTCATACACGTGTTCTACTGTGGGCCTGCTCAAGAATCCGCGATCGTTTCTGAGGGTTCTTTCGCCTATATTGTTGTAGTAGCTGTTGAACAAAAATGAAAAGTGGGCGTCAAAGGCAATAAACTTTTTAAGATGCGGCAACAGCACAAACTGTTCAAAGAACCAGGTGGTGTGTGCGAGATGCCATTTGGGCGGCGATACATCCACAATGGGCTGCGGAATATAATCTTCCACCGCTAAGGGTGCACAAATGCTTTCGGAAAGCTGTCGGGTACTTATAAATTGATCCCGCAGTTGCTGTTGGTCAATGGTATGGTTCATCGTTCTATTATTACACCTTTCCAGAAGGCGATATGGTTTTTTATTTGTTTTGCCGCATCCTTGGGTTCTTGATAATACCAGGCAGCATCGGTATTGGTTTTGCCGTTCACAGCAATGCTGTAATAGCTTGCGTCCCCTTTCCACGGACAATGGGTATGGGTATTGGAATCCACGAGAAAATCCCGGTTAACAGTTTCTTTCGGGAAATAATGGTTGCCTTCCACTTCCACAGTAGTTTCACTTTCTGCCAGTATCGTATTGTTCCAGATGGCTTTCATTTATTTATATTAAAGTTACACTTTTTTTAAATTTTCCAGCATAGTTGGGATGAGTTCCGAAACCGTGGGATGGGGCACTACCGAATCCTGTATTACGGTATAGGGGGCATCGGCATACATGACATTCAGTATGCTTGCTATAATTTCGTCACCACCAGCACCCAGTATGGAAGCCCCAAGAATCTTATCGGTTTTTTTATCTACCAGCACCCGCATAAATCCGTGCGTTTCCCCTTTTTCTTTGGCACGGGCAATGGTGTCCATGGGTCGTAATGCTTCCAGAACTTTATATCCTTCCTTTTTCGCTTCTTTTTTGGTTAATCCGGCACGCCCCAATGGCGGATCGATATACAAACCATAAGTGAGAATGCGATCGGTGACTTTTCGGGTTTTGGCTTTTTGGATATTGGCAGCGATTATTTCATAGTCGTTGTAGGCGGTATGCGTAAATGCCCCACGACCATTACAATCGCCCAGGGCATAGATTCCCTTAATGTTGGTTTCCAGCGATTCATTGACAGTAATATACCCGCGTTTGTCGGTTTTCACACCTGCAACTTTAAGGTTCAGGGTATCGGTATTTGGGGTTCTTCCTACTGCCAGCAGAAGGTGGCTTCCTTTTATAGTCGGGCTCCCTTTGGTGCAATCTACTTTAACAGATATGGTTCCATCGGTATTTTTTTTTCCTCCGATGCAGGTTGCCTCGAGTCGGAATTTCACTTTCTCCAGTTCGAAAATATCCTGAATGGCTTTGCTCACATCGCTGTCTTCTTTGGAAATAATGGTTTTCCCTTTTTCGATAATGGTCACTTTACTGCCGAAGCGCCGGAACATCTGACCGAATTCCAACCCTATATAACTGCCACCCACAATAATTAAATGCTCAGGGACTTCTTCCAGTTCCAGTATACTTTGATTGGTAAGATGAGGGACGTCTTTAAAATCATCAGGAATATAAGGACGTGCGCCAACATTGATGTAGATGGTTTCTGCGGTGAGTTCTTGTTTGTTTACAGTGATAATTTTTAGTGCACTAAAAGAGGCTTCTCCATTAAACCAGGTGATGTGTTTTTCTTTTTCAATACCTTTCTTGATTCCCGAAACCGACTCCTGTATAAGCTTGTCTTTTCTTCGTTTTACTTTTTTTAAATCCAGGACACTGCCTTTCGGAACACTTACCCCCAATGCATCCCCTTGGCCGGTTTCCCACATACGCCGGGCACTGGCCACATAGGCTTTGGTGGGGGTACAGCCCACGTTCACGCAAGTCCCGCCCAAATGTTCCTTTTCAATAAACGCCACTTTTTTACCTTTTCCGGCAAGGAAAAAGGCTAAAGGCGTCCCGGCCTGACCGGAACCAATAATAATCGCGTCAAATTTTTGCATGGGTGTAAAAGAAAGATAAAATATCTTTTACTAAGATAGGGAATTCCAAAAACTAGTTTCCCAATGGAATTATAAAATTTTAAGTATTAAGTATTAAGTATTAAGTATTAAGTATTAAGTATTAAGTATTAAGTATTAAGTATTAAGTATTAAGTATTAAGTATTAAGATTGATCCCTAATAACTTAATTTCCTATTAACTATTAACGATTAACGAAAAAACGGATTTACGAATCAACGAAGTAACAAATTTACGAATTAACAGCTATGTTCGCAAGGAAAGCGCAAGGGCCGCAACGAAATATAGAGAGTTTTCGCAGCCAATTTATGAATCAAAAGCATCCACAGCAATGCCGTCAATCTTGTTTCTTTAAAAATTTATAATAACTGTTACATTTCTTTTTAAAATTTTAAGACAATATGGCTAATAAAAAACGTCCTTTGCCATAGAGCAATATGTACTTCAAATCGACATTTTGTGCAAAAGTTATGAAGAACACATCTATAGGGAAATTTTTTAGTAATTTATTTAAACGTAACACACCGGCAATAGAATTTAAAAATTCCGCCCAATATTGGGAAGAGCGCTATCAAAAAAACAAGACTTCAGGTCCCGGAAGCTACGGGCGTCTTGCAGAATTCAAAGCTGAAGTGCTCAATGATTTTGTAGAACAAAATAGTATTGATAAGGTGCTGGAGTTCGGGTGTGGGGATGGAAACCAGTTGCAACTTGCGGAATATCCCACATACATAGGCGTGGACGTTTCAGAAACGGCTATAGAAATTTGTAAAGAACTTTTTAAGAACGATCCCGGAAAAAGATTTTATGTGGCACAAGAATATAAAAAGAGGAATGAAAAAGCCCCGTTGGTGCTCTCCCTGGATGTTTTGTTTCATTTAATAGAAGATGCTATTTTTGATGGGTATATGTACCATCTTTTTGATGCCTCGACAAAATATGTAATCATCTATTCCAGTAATTATAATGACCATTCAGACATACACGTGAAATCGAGGAAATTTACAGACTGGATAGATACCAACCTGGAGGAAGACTGGCAGCTAAAACAATTTATCAAAAACCGGTATCCGTTTAAAAAAGGGGATACAAGAAATACCTCTATGGCCGATTTTTATATGTACGAAAAAATAGCGTAAAATATGGTAATCCGTAAATCGTAAATTAGAGAATAGTGAATAGAGAATAGAGAGCAACGGGTTTTCGGGTTTGCGAGTTTGCGGTCCTCCTACGACAAACCTTCGGAGGACAAAGGTTAGCGGGTTTTTCGAGGGTATCGAATCAACTAATTTACGAAATAACGAATCGACAAAGTATCAAATCAACGAATTTACGATTTAACGAATCCACAAACCTGAAACCTTACACCTTATACCTCCACCCAAACGAATCTTCGGCATTGTTGTATTGAATATCGGTAAGTTGTTTTTTGAGGCGAAGAGCATAAGAATCTTCGATGTCTTTAAGGTCAAAGTGTTCCCCCTGATACCCAAAACCGGAAACCGGACTGATAATCGCCGCAGTACCTGCTCCAAAAATTTCTTTAAGACTACGGTCTTTCGCAGCAGCTACCAATTCCTTTACCGATATTTTTCTAACCTCGGTTGGGATTCCCTGACTCTCTGCAAGGGTTATTATACTTTTACGGGTGATACCGTCTAAAATGCGTTCGCTGGTTGGTGCGGTAATCAATGTGTCCCCAATCCGGAAAAAAACATTCATCGTTCCTGCCTCTTCCAGAAATTCGTGAGTGCTGTTTGTCCAAACAATTTGCTGGTATCCTTGTTCCTTAGCGAGGCTGGTGGGGTAAAATTGCGCACCGTAATTTCCTGCGGCTTTAGCGGCACCAACACCACCATTGGCAGCCCTGCTGTATTTTTCAGCAACAAGAACTTTTACATCACCGGTATAATAAGCTTGCGCCGGGGAC
>JBGTDF010000306.1:0-1655 GCA_041748455.1 Planktosalinus sp. | reverse complement strand
CGTGATGATGTTAAAGTGGTTGCGCATGGCACTAAATTCCTCGTGGGTTATTTTATGCCAGGCAGGGAAACTTTCAAAAATACGGAATACTTCGTTGCCCATCGGGCTGTCAATAAAAATGGGGATGTTGGGTATTTTATTTTGCGTATATAATTTCCAAAGTACATACATCAGGGTCTGCAACCTCTCCACAGCAAAACTGGGGATGATGAGCGTTCCTTTATTTTCCAGTGTTTCCTCTATACTTTCTATAAGTAATTGATGGCCGTCGCCTTCCGGATGTAAACGGTTACCATAGGTAGATTCCAGGAATAGATAATCTGCCCATTCCGGTTTTTCAGGCTTTTCCAGTAGCAAATCACTTTCCCTTCCCACATCGCCTGAGAAGACAAAGGTTTTACCGTATATTTCCAGGGTAATGAAGGTAGCGCCAAGTATGTGTCCGTTTTTTTGGAATTTGTAGCGAATGTTTTCTGAGACCGTGTACCATTGTCCAGTTTCCACGGGATTAAATAGCGCAATTGCTTTTTCTGCCTGTACAGTAGTATAAAATGGGAGAGCAGGCTCGTGGGCAGTAAATGCTTCCTTATTTGCTCGCTCTGCATCTTCTTCCTGTATTTTAGCACTGTCAAGCAATATAACCCTTGCTATTGCCAGTGTAGGTGGGGTACCCATAATTTTCCCGGCATACCCTTGCATAACCAGTCTGGGTAAATAACCGGTATGATCTAAATGACCGTGGGTGAGCAATACAAGGTCTATATTATTTGGTGGGAAAGCAAAAGGTTGCCAGTTATTTATCCGTAATTCTTTCAGCCCCTGAAACATCCCGCAATCGATAAGGATGTTGGCTTCCGGGGTTTCCAAAACAAATTTGGAGCCGGTCACGGTACCTGAGGCACCTAAAAAATGAATTTTTACTTCGGTTGTATTCATGGGGTTTAGGAATGTGTGCAAAGGGATTTCATCTCGTTAAGGATTTTGGATTTTCGGGATTCAGAGATACCAAGATGGTCTAAGTAAAAGGCGTCGTTGATCAATTCCAGACAGAGAACAACATCGCGGCTTAAAAGGAATTGCTTTTCCCGGGCCGTCAATAAAGTAGAAACGGTAATGGGATATAAGCCGGAGTGGTCAATCCTGTCTTTTAATGCATTTCCTTTTGGGTAATCCCAACTCAACAAATACAATCCGGCGCATTTTCCATAGGTCAGTGCATCGTCGGTAAAGCGGGTATTGGTAACCACCCAGCCCTGTTTGATGGGGAGTTTTCCTTTTAATCTGGTAGCATTAAAACTTACAATATCTTTATATCGTGACTGTATGTACAGTGGGATTTTCACATCACAATTGCGTCCTTCCAGACTGTGGAATTTACATTCTATCAGTACCATTTCGCCATTTTTCTCTGCAGTAACATCTATCTCATGAGAAACGCAGGTGCCTTGCATAATTTCGCTTACCTGTACTTTATAACCGTCATTTTTTAAAATAGCAGCCACAAACTTTTCAAAAGGGAAGCCTGTAGGCCCAAGTTCATATATTGCTTTTTTTAATTTATAACGGGAAGCAAGCAGCGTGTTCTTGGATTTTAAGAGACCAAAAGCCCGGTTATATATTTGTTTTGTGGTAATACCGGGGTAGATTTCTTCTTC
>JBGTDF010000305.1:0-17102 GCA_041748455.1 Planktosalinus sp. | reverse complement strand
GGCACCGTCTTCCTTAAATTCCTGATACCTGTTTTTCACCAAATCAAAACGGTCAGGGCCCAAAATCTCTTTCTGGTATTTATAACCGGGGTTTACAATATGCAAAAAGGAAAAAGGGTTGTTGCTCATCCGGAACTCCCGTTCTTCTATGGTATAACTTTGATAGGCACGCGAAGCAATAAGACTTACTTTGTCCCTGGGGGGCCTCACTGCTCTGAACGGATTTACTTTAGCCATATACTGTTGCCTGTTGCCGGTTTCCTGTTGCCTGTTGCGCTCTAGGTTTTCCAGCTTTTGATTACATATTCCTTGAAATTATAAATTTTTGCTCCTAAAATATCATATTCTTTAAGTAGCTCACTAACTGTCTTCTCAAATTGTGGGTAGAGTATTTGCAGTTTTTTTAAATGATTAATTGTCTCATCATTACTTGCATGTGCATATATTAAAAACTTTAGGAAATCATTTTTATATGTTTTTCTGCCATATCCCTCTACAATATTTGAATTAACAGAATCAGAAGATCTTCTTAGCTGACTTCCCAATTCATATAGTTCATACTTTGGTAACTCCAAAGAAAAGTTGTGCGTCTTAATAAATAAATCGAAGGATATTTGATAAATATCCAATTCACGATACGATAAAGCCATAATATATATATTTAAAATTATTTCCTACTGATGAAACAACTCTTAACCGGCAACCCCTAACAGGCAACAGGGAACCCGCAACCCGCAACATTTATAAAAACATCCCCGCTACTTTTTCCGCCCGTGGTGATTCTTTATAATCATAGAAACCTTCCCCGCTTTTTATCCCGAATTTCCCTGCCATTACCATATTCACCAGTAAAGGACACGGTGCGTATTTTGGGTTTTTAAAACCGTCATACATTACGTTTAAAATAGAGAGACAAACGTCCAGACCTATGAAATCTGCCAGTTGCAACGGACCCATAGGGTGTGCCATTCCCAATTTCATTACGGTGTCTATTTCTTCCACTCCTGCAACGCCATTGTATAAGGTTTCAATGGCTTCATTGATCATGGGCATCAAAATTCGGTTTGCCACGAAGCCCGGATAGTCATTAACTTCCACCGGGATTTTGCCCAGTTTTTTGGAAAGTTCGGCAACAGTGTTGTAGGTTTCCTGAGAAGTATTGTATCCTTTAATGATTTCCACCAGTTTCATAATCGGCACCGGGTTCATAAAGTGCATCCCTATGACCATCTGAGGTCTTTTGGTTACCGCTGCAATTTTTGTAATGGAAATAGAAGAAGTATTTGTGGCAAGAATGGTATCGTCCGGGCAAAATGCATCCAGATCCCTGAAAATCTTTAGTTTTAAGTCCACATTTTCTGTGGCGGCTTCCACCACTAGACTTGCATATTCCACGCCTTCTTCCATATTAGTGAAGGTGGTGATATTACTTAAGGTCTGTTGTTTTTCTGCTTCCGTAATCTTTTCTTTGGCAACCATGCGATCCAGGTTTTTGCTTATTGTTGCCATTCCTTTTTTTAGCGATTCCTCGCTTACATCGATTAGTTGTACTTTATAATCACTTTGTGCAAAAGCGTGGGCAATGCCATTACCCATTGTTCCGGCACCTATTACAGCTACATTTTTCATCAGTTTATATTTATTTGTTTTTTAAAGGTCTGATGGAATGCCCTTTGAACATATCGTCTTCTTCGCCTGAATCCGCCTTTTGACGGAGCAAGGCGGTTGGTTTAATAAATTCGTTAATGGGCATTTCATATTTATTTTCCGCGAAAGCGGTTACTTTTATTTGGATTAAACTTCGGTTATATTTTTTTAAAATGTTCCAGTATTTGCATGGCGACACGCAGTGCTTCGGTTCCCTGTTCCAAAGAAACAATAGGCGTGGTGTTGTTGTTTATGGCATCGGCAAAGGTGTCCAACTCATCCATGATGGCGTTATTTGGTTCCACTTTTGGGTTGTCAAAATAGATTTGTTTTTTAATACCTTCCGCATTTTGCAGTATCATATCAAAATCCCCGGGATTTTCAGGGGCATCCTTCATTTTGACAACTTCACATTTCTTTTCCAGAAAGTCAACAGAAATATAAGCATCCCTTTGGAAAAATCGGGCTTTGCGCATATTCTTCAAAGAAATGCGACTGGCGGTCAGGTTAGCAACGCAGCCGTTTTCAAATTCGATACGGGCATTGGCAATATCAGGAGTTTCACTTATTACGGAAACACCACTGGCATGAATGCTTTTTACTTTAGAATGAACAACACTTAAAATAGCATCGATATCGTGAATCATTAAATCCAAAACTACAGAAACATCCGTCCCACGCGGATTGAATTCTGCAAGCCGATGCGCTTCAATGAACATGGGGTTCTCAATCATGTGGTTAACACCGGTAAATGCCGGATTGAAACGTTCTACGTGACCAACCTGTCCTTTTACATTGTGCTTTTTTGCAAGATCGATGAGGATTTCGGCTTCTTCTACCGTATGGGTGATGGGTTTTTCAATAAAAAGATGCTTTCCTGCCTCAATTACTTTTTTACCACATGCAAAATGGGTGACGGTGGGGGTAACCACATCAATCATATCGCAGGCAGCTATAAGGTCGTCCATGGACGCAAAAGGTGTATACCCAAATTCAGCAGCGATTTTCTCCCGGGTTTCGTGGGAGGCATCATAGAAACCAACGAGGTTGTATTTAGTGGATTGTTGAAGAAGTCTTAAATGTATTTTTCCGAGGTGACCGGCACCTATAACTCCGGCGTTAAGCATAGTATCTCTTTTTTACAAAAATAAGGTTTTTTTAGAAGAATACAGGGCAAAATACCTTCTGTTATATTAAGAAGGAATATAAAAATTAAATCCATGCTAGGTGGTTAGGGGTTATACTATCTAACCTCTAAAATTTTATTTTTACCCAACTAAAAACTTGCATCCCCTTTAAAACTTTCCGATTTTTGCTTAAGAAACTTTAAACTTTGAAAGTATCCGGTTTCGGCTCCCAGCCTTCACTTCGACTCCGCTCAGTGACCAAGGCAGGCACAGCGCTCAACCTCCGGAATTTAAAACTTTGAACCATTAATCGGTCCCAGAGCGAAGTCGAAGGGCCATTAACTAATAACCAAATTGAAAGATACACATAGACATCAGGGAAAACGACAACAACTCGTAAAAATCATAAAAGCCAAAGGGATTGTAAACGAAGATGTGCTGAAAGCTATTGGCAAAATACCGAGGCATTTGTTTATGGACTCCGGTTTTGACGGTCATGCTTATGAAGACAAACCGTTTCCCATTGGTGCCGATCAAACAATTTCACAACCCTACACCGTCGCCAGACAAACCGAATTACTGGAAATTAAAAAAGGGGATGTTGTTTTGGAAATAGGAACAGGGAGTGGCTATCAGGCAGCTGTTCTTATCGAAATGGGAGCACAGGTGTACTCCATTGAACGTCAGAAAGAATTGTTCAAAAGAACGAGCCTGTTTTTGCCCAAAATAGGGTACCGACCAAAAAAAATGATATTTGGTGATGGTTATAAGGGTTTGCCTGAATATGCACCTTTTGACGGAATCATCGTTACTGCCGGAGCTCCTTTCGTTCCAAAACCTTTAATGGAACAATTAAAAGTGGGAGGGAAGCTGGTCATCCCTGTGGGCGATAAGGTACAGCTCATGACCGTTTTCACCAGAAAATCGGAAAAAGAGTTTGTGAAAAAGGAACACGGCGAATTCCGGTTTGTGCCATTGCTCGAAAACAAGAATTAGTTAGTACCTGTCCTAAAAAGCAACCTGCACCTGCTAATTATGCGTATGCCCCGCGCCACAGCAATGCTGCTCCATAAAGCTGTTACTCGCTTCATTCCACGGGAAGGCGGCATTGTATTTATTGTTTTCCCAGTAAAAAGGTGCGCGTTCTTTAGGGTTGTTTCCTATTTCGTTCATGGTAGTACTGTCATACAACCTGCCGTTGATCATCGTATATACCAGACTGTTTGAATTTTGAATATCCTCTAAAGGATTTTTATCCAATACCAGTAAATCAGCAAATTTACCGGTCTTTAACGAACCGATATCCTTACCGGCGCCTATGTAGTCCGCCGCATTGATCGTGGCGGTTTTTAATGCCTCGTGATTGCTCATGCCCCCCTGTTGAATACTCCACAATTCCCAGTGAGCCCCCAAACCTTGCAGTTGTCCGTGTGCACCCATGTTCACTTTTACGCCTTTGTCTGCAAGCGCTTTTACAGCTTTAGAATTTAATATATGACTGTTTTCATATTCTTCATCAGGTACCATCATACGGTGACGCGAACGGCTGTCCACAATTCCTCTGGGGGTAAACTGCAATAACTTTTCATCCTCCCACACATTGGTCTTTTGGTACCAGTAATATTCTGAGTTTAGTCCGCCATAATTTACTATCAAGGTTGGTGTATAACCCACTTCGCTGGCACCCCATAATTCCAAAACATCTTTATAAACAGGAGCAATGGGAATGTTGTGCTCCACACCGGTATGCCCGTCAATTACCATCGTCAGGTTGTGGAAAAACGTCGAACCACCTTCCGGAACTACATTGATACCCTCTTCCCTGGAAGCCTGTAATACTTGTTGACGCTGGTCACGGCGTGGCTGGTTATAACTTTTTACCGAAAGCGCACCAAAGGCTTTTGTTCTTTTAATAGTGGAACGGGCATCGTCCAGATTATCGATTACGGCTTTAAAATCTCCGTCTGCACCATAGAGTATATAGCCGGTGGAGTAGAGGCGTGGTCCAACCAGTGCACCGCTTTTCAACATTTCAGAAAGGGTGAATATGGATTCTGTGTTGGCAGATGGGTCGTGTGCCGTGGTTACCCCATACGCTAGATTGGCATAAAACTGCCAGTTTTGTTGCGTGGACAATCCATAGCGGAAACCGCCCACGTGTGCATGGGCATCTACCATACCGGGCATAATGGTCTTACCGGCCACATTGTAGATTTTAGTGTTTGCCGGAATAGTTACTTCGGAAGTAATTCCTATACTTTCTATTTTATTCTGATTAATAATTATAGTACCGTTTTCAATAACTTGATCCCCTTCCATAGTAATAATTCGGGCATTGGTAAATGCAACCCTGCCGGAAGGTTTGTCCACTTTGGCTTTCAGACCTATGGCAATTCCTGTATTGGTATCGTCCTCTACCTTTTCCGGGGAACCGGGTAAAAAAGTAAAGCGGTCTTTGATTTCATTTTTAAAATAACGATCGCCCAGCATCCACATGACATTTTTACTGTCTGCAGACCAATGTAAGTTAATACCCGCATCTTTGGCAATTTGGGAAACAGGAACCGCCGTGGTTTTGTTGTCCAGATCTATTTCCTGTCCGTTCATATTCAACGGAGCCACGTAGGCTTTGTGCAGAAGGGAAAACGCTATCCATTGGTTATCGGGACTAGGCACCAAACGGTTGGCATATTTTGATTTTATATGCGTGCGTTCGTCTTGCCCGTTGAGGTCCACACTCTTTAATTCTTTGGTAAGGCTTCCGAAGAAGACTCCGCCGGTCTGAAAGAAAACGCGCTTGCCATCTTTGGTAAACATCGGGTATTCGCCGTCTTTGGTGAGGAATGTTTCTTCTCCGCCGGTGCTTTTCATTGTGTAGATTCCGGGATTCTTGGTAAATGCCCTTCCCTGATCGTTATTTCCGCCTTCTTTGGTGAAAACAATCGTTTGTCCGTCCGGCGAAAAAGCAGGTGTCCTGTAAATTCCTTTTTCGGTGGTGAGTTTTGTGGCGGCACCTCCGGAAACCGCTATTTTTCGTATTTCCCCTAGTTCTAGATCGTTCCAGCTTACGTAAATAATTTCCCTGCCGTTTGGTGAAAAAGCGGGCTCTGCTTCAAAATCAGTGCCTGTGGTAAGCCGTTTTGGCGTGCCGTTGGGCAAGTTTTTTGTCCATAAATAACCAAGCGCCCTGAACACAAGGGTTTTTCCGTCAGGAGAAGTAACTGCATCACGAATCATCTTAGCGGTAAAGTCGTCGTTGTCTATAGGGGTTTCAAAATGTACGCGGTCTGCAATAGCTATCGCCACATCTGCCGTAAACGGAATGGTAGTTACAGTAGCGGATTTTATATTCACTTTTTGAAACTTTCCTTTTGCCCAAATTACGATATCTTCATTATTGGGCATCCAGCTGAAATTAGGGTACACCCCAAACAGCGCCCAGGCCGTTTGCTGGTCTTTGTTCAAGGCATCATATACCGGCCATTCTTCCCCGGTTTTGATGTCGTGGATGTATAACACGGTTTTGGTGCGCACCCGTTTAATGAAAGCCAGTAAATTGCCATCACGGGAAATCTGTGGTCTTGCAGCACCGCCCGGACCACCGGTAATTTGTTCGGTTTTTCCGGTTTCAAAGTCATAGCGTTTTATGGCATAAATTTGTTTGTTTGCATCTTTATTGTATTCAAATACACTTCCGGAAGTCACATCTTCACAGTAAAACATGTATTTTCCGTCAGGCGAAATCACGGGTTCGTTAACGTCTTTCTGGTCGTTGCTGCGTTTGGTAAGTTGTATGCCGCTGCCACCGCTTATGTGGTATTGCCACATTTCACCGGCACCAAGGGAGCGTCCTGAAGTAAAGTGTTTTCGGGCAACCAGATAATTACCATCAGGCATCCAGGTCGCATTGTTCACCAACCTGAAATCTTCTTTGGTGATTTGTTTAGCATCGGTGCCATCGGTTTTCATTACCCAGATGTTATCCCCGCCACCGGCATCACTGGTAAAGGAAATATGCTTCCCATCCGGACTGAACCGCGGTTGTATTTCAAACGGAATACCCGTGCGCAGTGCTTTTGCTTTTCCGCCGGTAACCGGCATACTGTAGATATCGCCCAGCATATCAAACACCAGGGTTTTACCATCAGGACTCACGTCAAGGTTCATCCAGGTGCCTTCATCGGTGGTGAAGGTATGGGTGTTGTATTTAAAATCGTGACCGGGATTGGCAACATCCCACTTGGTTTTTTCCTGGGAGTATATGGAACCGGTTATTGCTAATGTGAGGCAGGCAAGTAAAAATCTGTTTATCATGTATGTTTACAATTTGAAGATGTGTTTTGAGAAAAAGGAAATCGATTATTTTGTGGATAAATATACATATTTTTTAAAGTAATGAATATAGACTTACCGTGTTAAAAATCAGAAAATTCATTACATAATTTCAAGTAAAAAGATTGGAGAAAAAGGGATGTATCAAGTTGATAAAAATAATGGGAACAAAAGCCAAATATTTTAACATAAGATTAATTTGCATTGTATTTTTTTAACACAACATTATTCTACCTTTGTTCCAAATTAAAAAAAACCATCATTATGAATTTTAAGAAAATTGTATTGTCATTGGCTGTAGTAGGAATGCTTTTCGCTTCTTGCGCAGACTCAAAAAAGAATGATGCTGAAGCAGAAGCTGCAGCACAAGCGGAATTAATGCAAGCTGAAGAAGCTGCTGCAATGGAAGCAGAAGAAACTGCAAGAATGCAAGCAGAATATGAGGCTAATACTATTGCTGCTATCGCAATGGGGAATGAAAATTTCTCTACGTTAGTATCTGCTGTAGTTGCTGCTGATTTAGCTACAACATTGAAAAGTGAAGGTCCTTTTACTGTATTTGCTCCAACAAACGAAGCATTCAGCAAAGTACCAAAAGCGACATTGGATAACTTAATGAAGCCTGAGAACCAAAAACAATTAAATGGTTTGTTATCTTACCACGTTGTTTCCGGAGAGTGGAAAGCTGCTGATTTAGTTAAAGCTATCGGTGAAAACAACAACAAATATGAAGTAGTTACCGTGCAAGGTGAGATTTTAACACTATCTGTAAAAGATGGTAAAGTAATGATCAAAGATGCTAAAGGTGGTACTTCTACTGTAGTTATGGCTGATGTTGATGCTTCTAACGGAGTTATTCACGCTATCGACAAAGTAGTTATGCCTAAAGCATAATTTGCTTAAAACGTAAGTATTTTAAAAGACTCCGTTAATCGGGGTCTTTTTTTATACTTCAATATAGCATTTTAAGGAATTGACATAGGACTTCAAGACGTACGACGTACGACTTATTTTTTTCTCTATTTATGTTTAGTGTTTTTATTTATTAGAATTAGTTGCCTGCACTTCGGCTCCGTTCAGTGACCGCAGCGGCCACGGCATTCTACCTCAATTCCCGTCATAGGTCATTCAACCTATATCAGGAACGTTCAGTCCTAAGTCCTAAGTCTTTAGGTCCTAAGTCTTAAGTCTTGAAGTCTTAAGTCATTTATAACACCAAGCAGCCTATTTTCTATTCACACTTTGCCTTCCCAAAAGCTGCCAGTTTCCTGCTGCACAAATCCAGATTTCCAATACATTTAAACGTACTTCAAAGTTGGTATCATTAACAATACCTGCAACATCTATATCCCTTCGGGTGGTAAGCAGGCTTTCGGAATGGTAGTTTATTTCCGGTGTGCCGGAAATCGCAATGCTATGGTATTCCACACCATTATTAATTAAAGTTTTTAAGAGATCCGGCTTGTTTTCTATCCACCCGTTGGAATGGCCTAAGGTAAGGTCTTTATGAAGCAGCGTGGATAACGTAATCGTGTCTTTCTCCATAAGTGCCTTGTCCAAAAGGATAAAGTAGTCTTCGATCTCATGGGATTTATTAGCTTCCTGCGCATGGGTGAGCATACCCACCAAAAAGCAAAGCAAGACCGATAGTATATTTTTTTTCATAATTTATCGTAGTAAGAATCCTTCTACCAAAAAATTAGCATCAATACTGATATTTTGAACCGGATAGGTCAATCGCAATTCACTCCAGTCCGGTTTTGGAAAAATCCAGTGGACTTCCTCATTCACCAGTATTTTTACCGGCATATCAAAGTCTTCGACGGTTCTGGTATATCGAAACGACAATACGTTTTCTTCCACTTTAAATTCGACCATAGGAATGCGGTGGTCCCGCAGATACTGATTGAAAAATGCCGTTAGATCTATTCCTGTTTTTTGACTGAGGTAATCTTCAATTTGTTGTGTGGTAACCGTTTGATATCTGAAATCGGTATTGAGACCTCGTAAAATGGCCCGCCACTTTTCATCATCTTCCAGCAATTGCCTAAGCGTGTGCAACATATTGGCTCCTTTATAGTACATATCGCCGGAACCTCTTTGGTTAACATCATACGGACCAATTATAGGTTTGTCATTCTGTATTACATGCCCTGTACCAACCACATACTCAGCGCCGGCTTGCGTGCCGTAAAAATATTCTACAAACAAACTCTCGGAATAGGCGGTAAAGCCTTCGTGAATCCACATATCTGCTATGTCTTTGTAGGTGATATTGTTAGCAAACCACTCGTGGCCGGTCTCGTGTATAATGATAAAATCAAATTTTAACCCCAAGCCGCTACCGGAAAGGTCATTGCCCAGATACCCTTTTTTATATTCGTTGCCGTAAGTAACCGAACTCTGGTGTTCCATGCCCAGATAAGGTGCTTCCACCAGTTTATAACTGTCTTCATAAAACGGGTAAGGCCCAAACCAATGCTCTAAAGCTTCTATGGTGCGTGGGGCATCCTTAAAATGTTCTTTAGCGATGTCGAGGTTATCCCGCAAGACCCAATAATCCATATCCAGTATGCCGCCTTCTCCCTTATAGGTTTCCCCAAAGTGCACATAATCGGCTATGTTGATGTTCACCCCATAGCTGTTAATGGGGTTTTGCACATACCAATGCCAGGTTTTTGTGCCGTCTTTGTGGTCTTCTACTTTTTTAAGCCTTCCGTTGGAAACATTGGTGAGTTCTTTGGGAACACGTACACTTATAGCCATACTATCAGGTTCGTCATACATATGGTCTTTGTTGGGCCACCATACACTGGCACCAAGGCCCTGGCAGGAGGAGCCTACAAAGTGTTTTCCGTTTTTGTCTTTTTTCCAGGAGATGCCGCCGTCCCAGGGGGCGTTTCTTGCTTCTCTCGGTTTACCGCTGTAATGCACTATTATTTCTTCGGAAGCATCTTTTAGTTGTTTTTTCTTCAGGGTAACAAAATGGGCATTCCCTTCTGAAGTCACCTGCAACGTTTTCCCGTCCTGGGTTACTTTTTCTATTTGTAACGGACTTTGCAAGTCTATTTGAAGTATGTTGTGCGGTTCCAAAACCGTATAGCGAATCGTGTTTTTACCGCCCAGCCATTTTTCATCGGGTTTTACTTCGATATCGAGATGGTAAAACGTAAGGTCCCACCACGCCCGCTCAGGGGTGATACTGCCGCGAAGGGTGTCTTGTTTGGTGAAGGTTTGTGAATATAGGGTTATGCTACTGCATATACATAAAAACAGTAGCGCGGTTTGTTTGTTCATTCTTGAGTGTTTGTTGCAAAAATAGCATTGTTTTTTTAAAAGGAGCGTTTTTTACCGAATTGAGTAGTCTGAAAAAAATGTATCGCGTTTTGTCATGTCGAGTGTTTTTTACCACAGTGATAACGGTGGTAAAAAATGTATCGAGACATTCCTTGATTTATCAAACGGTCTCGATACAAATTTAGTTTTTGCATCACTATCGTTTTGCAAAAACTAAATTCAGTCACTCTGAGTATCCGCTGCAGGCGGATGTATCGAGGAGTCGACCTGACAAATACCTACCTAAAAATCCCCCCCGGAAAAACCACCACACTCTCGTGCCCGTCTTTGCCCACGGCGGCTACGCCAAAAAAGTAATTATCAATAACAATGCCTTTAAGTGTAAATTCAGAAACATCCCCCACATACCTGCTGTAATCCCAGGTGGGGGAGGTGGTGTCGCGCCAGTAGATTTTATAGCCCACTGCGCCTTCGACTTTGTCCCACTTTAGTTTTGCTGAGGGTTCTACGATACCGCCTATTACCACATTTTTTGGTGCCGCAGGAGCCCAGGCAAGTGCTGCCATCGTGATGGCATTTACCGCGGTGAGCTTGGCAGCATAGTCAAAATTGACATGCTCCAGCACATCACCATACGCAATGCCATTCTCCATGCGGATGTTTTCGTGCTGCTGGTAGTAATTCTCGTGCGACTCCATAATGCGGATGCCCGCAAAGCCGGCATCGTTAAACGGACGGTGGTGCCCGCCACGACCAAAACGGTCCAGACGGTAAACAAGCGTCGGGTTCATTTCGGGCATATAGGTTTTTGTGGTGGTATGCACATAACGCGCCAGCTGACGCGAAATCCCATCTACCTCGCCGCCATAAAACCGACGGCTGTTGCGTTGTTGCTCGGTTTCGGTGGGAGGGACCGGTTCCGAAAAAATACGGAAATCCCTGTTGCTAATGACGCCGTTTACCCCTTGGATATTTCCTATCATATCGTTGTTCAGCACCCCTATGATTTCCCAGCCTTTTTCTTTGGCAAAAGCAGCAAGGCCTGCACCCCCAAAAAGTCCCTGCTCTTCGCCCGAAAGTCCGGTGTAGATAATACTGTTTTCAAATTTGTATTTGGAAAGCACCCGTGCCGCTTCCATCGCCCCGGCCATACCGGTGGCATTGTCGTTGGCACCCGGAGAATCAGACGTATAGTCATTGGGATCGGTCACCCGGCTGTCGATATCGCCGCTCATAATGATAAACCGGTTGGGGTATTTGGTACCTCGTTGTATGGCAACCACATTCACCACCCACACATCAAAAGGGATGCGAGCATTGGTGCCTTCCTTGACCAGGTCTTTTTGGTAAAAAACCTCAAGGCAGTTGTTGCAGTCTTTGGATATACCATCAAACTCCTTTTTGATCCACCGTCGTGCAGCACCTATACCACGGGTATTGGACACCGTATC
Source organism: Planktosalinus sp. (assembly GCA_041748455.1). GTDB lineage: Bacteria > Bacteroidota > Bacteroidia > Flavobacteriales > Flavobacteriaceae > Planktosalinus. The sequence continues at coordinate 5,248 of JBGTDF010000305.1, read as the reverse complement.
GCTCAAGGTATGCCGCGTCCCGAAATTAGCCAGCATCGTCACATCTTTTTCCAGCCTTTCGGCGGAAACAGCATCAATGATGTTATACATACGGGTGTCTGTCTGGGCTTGCGTAATAGTAAGTGCAAAAAGCAGGAGTAGGGTAATGTATTTCATAGGGTGGATTTTTTTATAAATATAGGGAAAATTAAGTGTTCAGGGGTATTGAGTTTAAGGTTCAAGGTTTGAGGTTCAAGGTTTGTGGAGTGTAGAGTCCTAAATAGGATTGACCGATGGCTGAACACTTCTTTGGAATTTCTTATTCCAGATAATTCCCTCACCACTAAAAGCCCTAGCTACTCCTTTACTTTCGGCTTAATCCATACAGACATTAAAATTCCGGCTAAAAGGGCCACTGCAATTACGGTTAACGACACCCATTCGTCCAGTTTGATGTGATGTGAAAAAAGCATTTTAAGCCCCACAAAAGCAAGGATTACCACAAGACTGTAATTAATAAAACGGAATTTATCCAGCATCTGCGAAATAAGAAAGTACATGGACCGAAGCCCTAAAATGGCAAAAATATTGGAGCTGAATACGATAAAAGGATCTGCGGTTATGGCGAGAATGGCAGGAATACTATCCAGTGCAAAAAGGATATCGGTCAGTTCAATAATAAGCAATGCCATAAAGAGGGGAGTGGCAATCCTTTTTCCCATTCTTCTGATGAAAAACTTGTCCCCGTCCATAAAGGCTGTAAAAGGCATGATTTTTCTTGTTTTTCGGAAAATAAAGGAGTTTTTCGGATTGAAATCTGTTGCATTTGATGTTAGCATTTTGTAAGCTGTAAACAGCAGAAACACCCCAAAGACATAGATAATCCAGTCAAACTTGTTGATAAGCGCCACCCCAAAAAAGATCATTATTGCCCTAAAAAATATGGCGCCCAATATTCCCCAGAAAAGCACACGGTGCTGGTACTTTTTGGGGATATTGAATGCCGTAAAAATAACGGCGATGACAAACACATTGTCAATACTCAGTGAAAGTTCTATCAGGTAACCGGTAATGTATTTGAGCACAGCGGCATCGGGGGTAAGCCCTGTGGGATTTGCGATGATATTGCTGTCAAAGAGCCACCATATCACGCCCGAAAACCCAAGCGCCATCGTCACCCAGACACTCGTCCAGATGGCGGCTTCCTTGGTTTTTATTTCGTGGGAATCGCGGTTAAAGACACCGAGATCAAGCGCGAGAAAAAGAATAATGGTACAGGTAAAAAGTATCCAGACAAGCATAGGGGTTAGTTGTATTTAAAGATTAGGTTTCTTGGTTTTATTAGATTTCATATAGCTTGCCACCATCATGGACACCGCGGCATCCCCGGTGACATTGACTGTGGTGCGGCACATATCGAGCGGACGGTCTATGGCAAAAATCAGGGCAAGCCCTGCTTCGGGAATGCCTGCCTGGGCAAGTACAATAACGAGCATCACCATCCCCGCACCCGGCACGGCAGCAGAGCCTATGGAAGCCAGGGTGGCAGTAGCTATAATGCCCAGCTGGGCGGTAAGCGAAAGATCCATGCCAAACGCCTGTGCTATAAACACCGCGGCTACTGCCTGGTACAAACTGGTGCCGTCCATATTGATGGTGGCCCCTATGGGCAGTACAAAACTTGCCACCTCTTTGGGTACTTTTAAATGTTCTTCCACCCGTTCCATGGTCACCGGCAGGGTAGCGGCACTCGAACTCGTGGAAAAAGCAAGCAATTGTGCCGGGGCAATGCCCCTGAAAAAGAAGCCCGGTGACTTTCGCGTGAACAGCCAAACAATCCCCGCATATACCCCCATCATGCAGGCAAGGCCTATAAGCACGGTAATGCCGTACAGGGCCAGGGCCGAAAACAGATCGGCAGATGGCGATTCCACCACCAGCGCTGCGAGCAATGCAAAGACACCATAAGGTGCCGTTAGCATAATGAGGTCAATAATCTTGAGGATAACATCATTAAAGCCGTCAAAAAACTTTTTGACCGGTTTGGACGATTTCTTTGGGATCAGGATCAGTCCCAGCCCAAAGAGTATCGCAAAAAAGATCACCTGCAACATACTGGTATTATCGCTGGCAGCAAAGAAAATATTATCCGGCACTATGTCCACCAGGGCCTGTAACGGTCCGGTTTCTTTCTGTTCCTGTGCCATATCGATTCTTTTGGAGGCATCGTCGCGGTAACTGTTTAGGAGTTCGGTTCTCGTTTCCTCAGAGATGGCATTTCCGGGTTTCATTATATTCACCAGCAGCAGGCCAATGGAAACCGCCATTACCGTGGTCAAAATAAAAGTAACTATCGTTCTTGTGCCCATTTGGGAAAGCTTGGCTATATCCTTCAGGTCTGACACCCCTTTGATAAGGGATGCCAGGATTAATGGAACCGCAATGAGTTTTAGCGCGTTGATAAAAATGGTGCCAAACGGCTTAATCCAGTCCCTGACCAGTTGGGGACCCCAACTAAAATTTGCCAGCAACAGGGCAAAAAGCACCCCTGCCGCCATTCCGATAAGAATCTGCCAGTGCAACGCCAATTTTCTTTTCTTCATGATTATGCTTTTTTATTTTTCGGCTATTCTTAAACCTTTTCGCACTAGCAAAAAACCCATAGGCTTTTGAACGCTTAGGCAGACCTTTTTCTCTTTGCCGGTGCCATAAGGCTGCTGTTGATGAGTTTGTTCCATTTTTCAGCGTGTTTCATTTCATAATCCTGCTCAAAGGTGTATTCAGAATCAAACAAGGAAACCAGGATCCTGTCAGTCCCTTCAAAAGGGGTTAGCTCCAGAAATATCTTATCCAGTTCCTCGGTTTTTTTTGTGCCTGTTTTTACAGGGTGCGTACACGGTACCACCACACATTCTTTAATGTTAGCGAGCGAAATCACTTCGGCAAGCATAATTTCGTCCCTTTTTACCACGAGCAGTAGTTTTTGCTGCTTGTAATCGATGCCCAGGGCATTTCTGTTCCATCGTTCATATTCGTCGATGTGCAAGCCGTGCTTTTTTGTTTCCTGTTGGAATCTTTTTCCAACCTCATTGTATTGCTTGTGGCCTATATATATAAAGGCAAAATAAGGCACTATAACAAAGCTTAGTACCGCCAGATTAGCGAAAAATGTTTCTATATCCATTTTAATAAAGTTTAGTTTTTTTTGAATTAATTATACAGGGTTGTCCTTTACGGAAACCTCAAAACAAGACAGCAGGTGCTGCCGGGGCGGTGACCCCCAAAAAACTAGAGAAAATTATGGAATGGAAAAATAATGTCGGGAATGTTCAGTCCCGGGTCGATGTATTTGGAACGTTTTACATAGCTGCCGCCCGAAGTGCTTTCCTGATCGCTGCTAAAGCGAAAGGACTGCACGGGCGTACTAACCAAATAGGATATTTTTTGAAGGGTAAAGGAAAAGACAAGGGTGCTCTCATACACATAAGTAACCGTTTCGGCAACTTCGGTATGCAGGATATCTTCCTGGATTAAAGCAGTCGACTTAACGGTTGGGGAAAATGCAATGGCATTACTGCCAAGCAGCAGTAGAAGTAAAGCGAAAAATACTTTAAGCATTTTCATATGGTGATGAAATAACTGAACAAATGTATAACAAGGTTTAGTTAAAAAAATAATAATTGTTTGGTTTTTTTATTGCAATATTAAAGAAAGTGCAAATTCCTCTTTGTGGTTTTGTGGGTCATGGAGTAAGTCCTAAATTTTTAAAGATTTTTAGGAGTTATGAGTGCGGAGCTCGAACCACTTATCTTATCTATTTTATATTCTCTATTCTCTATTCTCTATTCTAAATCCATTCTTAAGTCATAAGTCTTAAAGTCTTACGTCCTAATTTTGCAGTCTTACGTCAAAAAAAAAGCTATGCAGATAGTATATCCGCACAGCTTTTTAACCTAAGGGGCTAATTTCAATAAGGTTATTATTTTGTCAGTGTTTGGGCAATCAGTGCTGTCGCATCTTTGGCGCCGGAATGTTTGGCGTAATAGGAGGCAGTATGGCCTTTATCGCATTTCTGTTTTAGGTTTGCCCCGTTTGCAATAAGCACATTGAGGATTTCCACCCGGTTGTGGCGGGCAGCATACATGGCCGGGGTCATACCGTTCCATTTTTGGTTAACGTCTGCACCCATTTGAAGGAGCTTTTGCACGGTTTCCAAATCGCCTTTTACAACAGAAAGGTGAAGAGGACTTTTGTCAAACCCTATTTCCATAAGAATGGTTGCTTCCCCATCACTAAGGGAAAAGGTCATTGGTGTAAAGGCTTTTCCTGAAAATACGGAAAGTGCCAACACCAGTACGGATACTACAATCGTTTTTTGCATTTGATGAGGTATTTAAAAGGTTAAACATTTGATTACTATAAAGACGAAGCAAAAAGCAAATAGTTACAGTCGTTTGCTTTGGAACTTATTTTAATTTTTGGAATATAGTTTGGGGGATTTTTAAATGCTGTCATCTGCCGTCTGGCAATATCGAATATCGAATAACAAACACAGAACACCGAATATCACTTCTTAATACTCTTTTGTCCCCCATCTCCCATCTAAAATCTAAATCTCTTCCTTCTCCCCATTATGAAAAACCCTGTAATAGGTATCTCCTTCAATAAGCAAACCTTCTGATTTTTTATTCGGAAAGCTTTTGCTGTAATCTTTTGGGTGTTTTACATCAATCCCAATTACCTTGTCATTGTATTTCCGGTTTACTTTAGATTGTAGGGTATGTCCAACTATAATGCACTTTGCGCCAAATTTTTTAAGCCCGCTTTCCACCTCTTCTTGCGTCAAATCTTCCTTGTAATAGCCCCTGTACCAGGAAATACCTGTTTGGCTGGAGGTTAGAAATTCTGTAGTGCTACTTCCCGGTTTTGGATAGAAAGGGGTGTAATAATTATCCCGTGCAATGGTATTGATTTCATTTAAATCCACCGACAAATCTGCTACATCCGGGTGTATTCCTCCATGGGTAAATAGGTTGCCGTTGATAATTTCCATAGTATTTTTGCTAGCCATCCATCTGCCGATAATCGAATTTGAACTGTATAATTCGTGTTGTTGTTTGCCTAAGATGGCTGCAACGTGCACGTATTTGGGGGAAGCAGATTCATAATTGCCTTGCATATTTTTTAATTCGTGGTTTCCCAAAATAAAATGAACAAAACCTCCTTGAGCTGCAGCGTCTTGTTCTAGTTTATATATAAACCAAAGAAC
>JBGTDF010000304.1:0-6172 GCA_041748455.1 Planktosalinus sp. | reverse complement strand
GTCAACCAGCTGGGACTTCCATTTGACTCAGGAACCATAATCGCCGGATTGCTTATAATTGCTGCATTTTATTTTTTGATACGATATACAGAAAAGAAGGACTATGTAAAACTCAACACTCTTGCGTTGTGCATCCTTTTTATATTTATTGGGTTTTCCAGCTGGATAATGTTGCCTATACGCGCAAATGCGGGTACTGTTATCAATCAAAATAAACCCAGTGACGCCCAGGAGCTTCTCGCCTATTATAACCGGGAACAATATGGGGAAACCTCTTTATTGTATGGCCCGCAGTTTACAGAAACCTATGCCGGAATAGACAAAAACAATTCCTACGGGGATGAAAAACCCAATTATCAAAGGGACGAAAAATCAGGTAAATATATTATCATAAACAATTACAAAAATGCGATCCCAAACTATGATGATGGCCACAAAACATTTTTACCTAGAATGTGGAGTGTGGAACATGCGGGTAATTACATCGCTTTAACAGGAGGCCTTGATTTTAAAATCAAAAGGGAGTTCCTGGACCAGGAAAACCTTGTAAAGGAAGTAAACCTGTTTAAAACCCGCTATGAACAAGGGGAAATGGACAGTGATGATTATCATGCTTTCTTGTCTAAGTTTGGGGACTATCTGGATATAAATCCGCCCACCTTTGGTCAAAATATGCGATATATGTTTGAATATCAGTTTGGCTATATGTACTGGCGGTATTTTATGTGGAATTTCACCGGAAAACAAGATGATATACAAGGTAAAAACGACAACTTTAGCGGAAACTGGATAAGCGGCATCAAATTCATTGACGAAGCACGTCTTGGCTCCCAGGAAAACCTCCCCAGCGATGTTTTAAATAATAAAGGCCGCAACACCTATTATTTCTTGCCCTTACTGTTGGGTATTTTGGGTATAGTTTTCCATTACAACAAAGACAAAAGCAGCTTTTGGGTGCTTATGGTATTTTTCCTGTTTACAGGTCTCGCCTTAAAAGTATATCTCAACGAACGCCCTTTTGAACCTCGTGAAAGGGATTATGCCCTAGTGGGCTCTTTCTATGTATTTGCCATGTGGATAGGTCTTGGTGTCTATGCCCTGTATGATATGATAAAAAAATACCTTCGCCCAAAAATCGCCATCCCACTGGTTATTTTGGCAGGACTCCTTGCTGCGCCTATTCTTTTGGCTTCCCAGAACTGGGATGATCACGACAGGTCTGGCCGCTATACCGCAAGGGCGATGGCAAAAAAATACCTGGATTCCATGGATAAAAACGGCATTGTATTTACCATAGGGGACAACGATACCTTTGCCCTCTGGTATGCACAAAATATAGAAAAATACCGCACTGATGTTCGCGTTATAAATACCAGCTTGTTCAATACAGACTGGTACATCAATGATATGCGAAAAAAGGCTTTTGAGAGTGATCCAGTTGCCATTACATTTACCCCTGATCAATATCATGGAACTTTACGTCAGCAAATTATGAAGCATCCTTATATTGAAGTAGATGACACTATTTCTTTGGAAAGATGGATCAACTGGATAGGCACTGAAGACCCAAGAACCAAACTGGAATTACAAAACGGCCAGTTTATATACACTTTCCCGTCCAAAAAAATAAGAATCCCGGTAGATAAAGAAGCCGTTTTAAGAAATGGCATAGTCGATGCAAAAGATGCAGATCTTATAGTACCATATATTGATATAGAAATCAAAAGTGACGGACTACTTCGCAACCGCTATATGATGCTGGACATTATAAATCAAAATAACTGGGAAAGGCCCATCTATTTTTCTGCCGGAAGTTTTGGGGATGATGATTATTTATGGATGAAAGACTACCTGCAACTGGATGGAATCGTTTATAAATTAGTGCCTATACGCACCCCGATTGACCGAAGAAATCCGTTTGATATGGGAAGAATCGACAGCGATAAAATGTTTGATATTGTGATGAAATGGGATTGGGGGAATTCAGGAAGTCCTGATATCTATCACGACCCCGAAACCCGTAAAAACAGTATAAGCTACAGGAGCAATCTTGCCCGACTGGCAGAAAAACTTATTATCGAAGAAAAATTGGACAAAGCAGAACAGGTCCTTGATCTCGCCATGGAGCATATGCCGGTGGAATACTATGAATACTATACGCTACTGGAACCTTATGTAAGTGGTTATTTTGAAGTGGGAAGAGATGCTAAAGCCATTGAACTGTATGATAAAGTTGCCAAAAAGTACCAGGAGAGACTGGTATATTACAGCGGATTGGATTATTCCCTGCAAAGAAGGTATATTGAAACCATCTACATGGATATAGAGCGTTACAGAAGCGTTCTGGGCACTTTGCTGTACAGCAAAAACGACTCCATCTTAAAATCAAGGGGAGATGATTTTAATACACATTTAAAACTATTCAGTCACTTTTTTGCTGACGAAGAAGAAGAAATGGAAATGCCTTTAGACACTATTCGGGATGGTTCAGATATGATGGATGAAGAAACTTTCATGCGCTTGATGGATTCCCTGGAACAGGCCAATAATGAGTAAATTGTGAAAACCTATTTTGCTAAAACGCCCGGGATTTTCAGGCTTTTATACCCTAAAAGGCTCTGGGCGCTTTCGCGAAAGGAAAAAAACATTCATCTCACCTTTGACGACGGCCCTATACCTGAAGTCACCCCCTGGGTTTTGGAACAACTTAAAGAACATAATGCCAAAGCCACTTTTTTTTGCATCGGAAAAAATATGGAAGCAAATCCGGCAATCTTTCAGCAAATAGTAGAGGAAGGGCATTCCATAGGCAATCACACCCAAAACCATCTTAACGGAAACAAAACTCCTGATGAGGAATATGTAGCCAATGTAATGAAGGCGCAGGAGGTTATTAGTGAAGAGAGAATAGAGAATAGAGAAAATAGAAAAGAGAGAGAGGATATAAATTTATTGCTATCTCTTCAAAATCGATTTCTATTCAGGCCTCCTTATGGGAAACTGAGTTCCTCTAAAGCAAGAAAATTATTGGATAAAGGTTTTAAAATTGTAATGTGGGATGTGTTGAGCGGCGATTTTGATAAGAATATTTCCAAAGAGAAATGCCTGCAAAACGTTTTAAAAAATACTAAAGCGGGCAGCATCGTCATATTTCATGACAGTAGCAAAGCAGAAGAAAACCTTCGCTATGCATTGCCCAAAACACTGGCATTTTTTAAAGAAAGGGGATTTGAATTTAAGAGCCTGAATTAAAGATATTCGTTTACCAGCCCTATTAAAGTGTTGGCATCCTGCTCACCACTTTGGCGCCATTTCATTTCGCCGTCTTTATAGATCATAAGCGTTGGCAGGCCTTTTATTCGTAATGCCTCGGCAAGATCTTTATTCTTGTCTACATCAATTTTTATAACCTTGGCCTTATCGCCCAAAGCTGCCGCAACATCCCTTAAAACCGGGTGCATGGCAGTAGATTGCTCATTCCAATCTGTATAAAAATCCAGCAGTACAGGCACAGGAGCCCCAATTAATTCGCCAAATTTAGACATAGTATACCCATTTAGTTATACAAATATAGTATTTATGGTGAAATGTGGTGTTTTTTAGGAAAAAATTAATACCACAGATTAGTTCATATTTAAATTAAGTGAAAAGACTGTAATTGATGTGGTTCCTGAACCCGTTAAACGTTGCCCCCATATTTCGATATAGTCACCCGGCGCCAATGTTACAGTTCCTGAAATCGTATTGCTTGATACATCTGAAGTGTTATTTACCCGCATTATTGTATTTGTTTCAGTTAAGGTTATGTTCCCATTTTTTTTAATGAAAAATGCATAAAAATCTCCTAATCCACTATTTCCCCGTATCGAAAGTGCTGCACTAAACTGAAAAGTTCTAGCTCTTCTACCGTTATAGGTTAATCTATTATTTTGAGGAGAACTTGTCCTAAATGCGTTTACTGCTGTTGTAGTATTTGAATTTGAATTTCCCGTAAGATTAAATTCATTATTGTTAGCTACTGTTTGTACAAACCCAGTTGTAATTGTACCATTGTAATAAATATTCCCCGCTGCTTCATTATCTGATTCACGTGGAATACCCGGGGAGTTGATTACCCAGTTATTGTTAAAATTATAGCCGGTATAAGACCCTACTGTGTATCTGTTAACATAAGTGCCTGCTCCTGTAAATAAGGTATTGAGTATAACTCCTTCAGTAACTGTAGGGTTGGAACTAACATTAACTGCAGTAGCCCCCGCAGGTACAGTACTAAAACCACTTACTTTTTGAATTTGCGTAAATGTGCCGGTAAAAGTTTCATAAACACCTCCATTATTACCAAACCACGCCTGATTGCTTAATAATAAATTGGTTATATTGTTGTAGGTAATTCCATTGGCGTTTCCAACATATTGTACAATATTTGAAAAAAAAGTGCCAATCCCTGTAATGGTGCCTACACCCGCCATACCGGCAATGATGGTATTTTGCACCAATAAAGTTTGGGTGTTGGCTCCGCTAATATTGAATGCTGTACCACCTCCTGTAATGGTAATATTACGAATACTCCCACCAAAAGAACCAGCAAATACATTTCCGGTAGTCCTGACCAATACATCTTCATTGGTATCCATTCCTGCTATATACGCATTATTAAGATTAATGGGGGCTGTAAGGGTTATTGTCCCATTTATTTCGTAAAAGGTATTGGTGTTTAATAAATAGGAACTCCCTCCTCCTGCTGCAAGTTCAGGAGCAAGATCAGCGGCTGATTTTACCAATTTATAGTTATTGCGTGTCGTGGCATCATTTGCCAGTTTAACCCAACTTGCTAAAGGAGTATTATAATAATAATAAGCCTGTAAAGTTGTGTCATAAACCAACAAACTATTTGCAGGGCTGGCAATAGCAAGCCTTTGAACAGTAGTCATCCTGGGTGTTAAAATACCCTGGTTTGTGGAGGTAATATCCAGCATGGAAGAAGAATTGGGAGTCACAGTTCCTATACCCACCTGGGCAATAGTGGTGTAAGTAGAAAAACAAATAAATAGTAAGAGTAAACTCTTTGAGTAGGTGAATTTGGGGATTATCATCTTATGGTTTTATTAAATTACAAAAAAACTTTGAAATTTAAAAAACACTAAGGATTGAAATCTTTTTTAATATTGGGGATTACAAATATTCCAAAAAAAAACCAACAATAGCAAATTTATACATACATATATTCCTACAATCAGATGAATTTTAACGTATTTAACTAACCAAACATCTAAAAAATTAAATAAATACCAACACTTTCTATTAATAATTTATCGGAACAGAAATCAAGGCATTTAATGTTTTCAATAAGATATTTGGGTTTTGTTTGCTATTCGTTTTGAAAAAAACCTTTCTATGCTCGCCCGGTAACAAATCAAAAAAATTGTCACTAAAATGCCCTTTTTCACTGGTGTACAAAAAGACATTTTTTTGCAGGACTTTGGAGGTGATTTCAATTTCAAAACCACCTGCTACTTCTTTTATGGCTTTCTTGATTTCCACATCTTCTAAAGCTAGCTCTTTTGGTTGGAGCAAATAAAATAGCGTTTCTTTATCCTGAAAGGTAGCCACAAAAACAATCCGGTTTGCTACTATAGTATATCCTTTTACAGGAATTTCCATATACACTGCGCTGCTATTAGGGGTAACCCTGACACTTTTAGAATATTCCTGCAATTTCAATCCGTTAAAATCCAATACTTCAACTTTTAAATTATCCTGATATTCTTTTAAATGGTCATTTACTATATAAACCTGAAGTGTATCATTAACAATTTCTGAACTAATGAGAAGATTCTCAAAACTACGTTTTGCCTGGTAATGCAATGCTTTCCAGTTGCCAAAAAAGTCGATACTTGACCAACTCACCACCGGCCAGCAATCATTGAACTGCCAGTACAAACTGCCCATAGTGTAAGGCCTTGCCCGCCTGTGTGCCTCAATACCTTTACCTATACCATAAGCCTGTAGCAACTGACTTACATACACATAATCGGCAGCATTGTCCGGCACCGGAAAATCACGTTCCATATACTGTTTGATCGTTTCAAAGCCGGTCCTGTGCTTTTGATGGGTTTTAAATCCTGGGGAGGTAATATCCATACCGGCACTATCATTAATAAACTGAATGGCT
>JBGTDF010000303.1:0-14422 GCA_041748455.1 Planktosalinus sp. | reverse complement strand
AGATTCTGCTTTGAGCAGAGTCTTTTGAAAAGATCCATTTCTAAGTCTGAGTAATTGTGTTGTCTCATGTAACTTTCTTTCGCATAGTCATTTCGTCGATCTTTACCCGCTCTCTGACCTCGGAGCATACATTCCAAGTATGAGCAGTTCCTTTCGGCTGATCTCATGACTACAGTTTTTTTTTTTTCCTTCTGAGCTTTCACAATTCGTATCATGTTCCGCCCTTCATCTCCAACTCTTACGAGTCGCTTTCTGGTAGTTTTGTCCTCAGATGCGTCACCACATCCTCATCGGCTACCAGTTTTACGATTACTATGGTTTCGTCTGCAAACTATTCGTCCGTAGCAGTCGCATTTCTGCTCTGTTTAGGATATTCAGTGTCGTAGTTACACTGATCCAAATCGAACAGCTCTTCATTGGGTAAGACCACTCGCTCTGTCTCCATCTATCTACCTTCATTACCGGTGTGGTGTTACGGAAAGGATTTTGGGCTTTGGTGTAAAAGGCCACCTTACCCCCCGCACAGGCCTTACGAAGGTTCATTTTCATTTAGATGAACTACAGATTCCCATTGCTTTTTATCCTCCAACGGTATATCAGCCCCATTAATGGTAATAAGATGGAGAGGGTTATTCTTCTCATTATGTCTGAAATATGTTACGTATGCATCTACACCCCCACTAAATAACATCGCTTTGTTATTTCCTGATTGGGAATTTTTAATTAGTTCTTTTACCTTTATTTCTGATCCCCGTTCTTTTATCTGGGGATAGGTTTTTGAAAAAACTATTTTAATTTTATTGAGGCTTTCATAAAATTCCTCATCCAGTTCATCCAACTCAATATCAAAACCGGCAAACCAGGCAATAGGAGCCAGATTTGCCAATAAAGGAATTACGGCTATACTTTTTGGGGTGGCGGAGACATCTTCCTTATAGCTAACAAAAAAAGGTGTTTTTGCATTAAAATATTTAGAAACACCTTTATCATAGGTGAAGTCGTAAACTATTTCAGTTCCCTGTTCCCTATAATCAAGAGTATTTATTTTGAGTTTATTTCTCATTTCCATTTAGGGATTGTACTTTTTATAAGGTGTTTTTCATATTGCCGCATTCCCAACAAGTACATTAAGCTTACATAAGTAATTGCAAAAAGTACTATTTTCACCCCTAAATTAAACCAGCCGTTTCCCGGAATTTGATTAATAAAGAACCCAACAAATAATATCAATGCAAAGGTAGGTATTGTTTTGGAAAACAAATTTTTAAAGAAATAAGGAATATTTAACTGAATGACTTTATGGTAATATACATTCATTATCACAACGCTTAGCATCCATCCTGCCGTTGTACCTATAATCATACCCAATATACCATAAGACGCCACCAAAAACGCTCCTGCAATTGTGCCAATACCAATACAGCTTATGTAAGTTAGTGCTTTAAAAGAGAACAAACTTTTTGCTTCTAAAGTTAAGTTTCCAAACGCTTGTACCAAAGGAGTCGTATAAGCAACCATAATTATCAATGCAATTAACCATGCCTCTTTATAGGTTTCCCCTACCCATAAGAAAACAAATTGTTGCCCATAAAGCATAAATCCTCCAAGAACCAATAACAAAACCAAGAAAGAAATCCTGCCTATCCTTACCATCATTTCAGTTAATTCCATACCTGTCGCTTCATTAACGGACATTTTTGTTGCCCGAGGTAAGAATACCCCGGAAATGGCAGTGGAAAACGCACCATAATAAGTCCCTAACAATATACCTACTGCATAAATTGCAACCAGAGTAGTATTTGTCAATGCACCAAGGACTATTTGGCCTGCTTTCCATTGAAATTGACCTACCAAAGCAAATACAAAAATCCAAATGGAGTAGGAAAAGATTTGTTTCACCAAGGGCACATGAAAAAAATGAAGCTTAAAAGTCACTTTAAGCTTTCTTAGAGCATAGTATCCGTTGAAGGCTATAACCAGTAAATTCATTATAGTGTCCAACACGACAAGACCAATTGCATCGCCCCCCCATAGCAAAAGCGCCACTACTAAAATGGAACGTACAAGATATCTTATAATATTAATAGAACGTGGAAATACAAAGTGCTCATACCCGGAACAAATAGCTGTAAACGCACCCCCTGGCAAGGTAATAACCAAATTAAAAATCAAAATAATGAACATAATTTTAGCCTTGTCAAGCTCTGCGGCTGTAAGGGCGTCACCAAAAATAGTTTCGAGATTAAAATATAATATTACACCCAGTAAGCAAACAATAAAAGATATGATTCCATAAATCCACATGGTGGTGGCTAAAAAGTTTTCCTCTCCTTTTTTATCACCTTCTGCTCGATATTTAGCCACAAACCGCACAATGGTATTGTTCAACCCAAAATCCAGCACACTGATATAGCCCACAAAAGCACCAATTAACATATATAAACCATACTCTGCATCACCAAGGCTTCTAATAATAAAAGGGGTCAACACCAGGCCAATTATATTGGTCAGGAAAATGGTAATATAAGAGAGGATTGCCCCTTTTTTTAGTTGGCTCATATAAAATAAAACATCCCCAAACCACCTGTATAATAAGCACTAACTTATGTAATGCAAATTATGTGTGAGGCAATTGAGGAAATTAATTTTGCAAAGGTAAGTTTTCTTTTTTTTAGGGGGTTAAGTTTATGTTAATGTTGCCGGTTGTCGGTTGGGTTGATTTAATACTTTGATTATGATTTTGGAAATCCGCCCTCCCGCCAGCTGGCCCCTTCGCTAAAAATGTCCACTGGACATTTTTTTAACGCTCGGTCCGGTTACCTGTTGCCTGTTGCCTGAATGAGTAATTGAGTTATTAAGTTATTGAGGAAATCCGTTAATAGTTTCACTTTGCTGACACTCGTGAGGACTGTTAATGGTTAATTGGGAAATTAAGTTATTGGGTTATTAAGGGGTTTTCGCTTTATAGGACCTGAAGTCTAATTAGGATATTTACCTATTCTCACTTTTATTTAAAAACATGCCGCTCAACACCCCTTTACAAATTACTTCTCCATTAGAGTTGGTCATTTTTACCTTGCATTTCAATTTTTGAAATCTAAAATAGACCAATTCTGAAGTTATGGTAACGGTTTCTTCCGGGTAAACGGGTTTTAAGAATGCCACGTCGCTTTCTGACAGAGCCACTTGAAAGCCGGAAGAAGTTCTATTTTCAGACAAAACATCCCTTTGTAACCATATCCCAAAACAAACCAAGCCTATCTGCGCCATACACTCCATTAGAATTACACCTGGTGTTATTGCAAATTCTTTAAAATGAGAGCTATAAAAAACCTCATCTTTACGAAAGGTATAGGTACCGGTTATTCCATTTTCAGAAATTTTCGTAAGATCATCCACGAATAAAAAGTCGTTTCCGTAGGGTAATAATGCTATGATTTCTTCTTTTGTCATTGGGTGGTTTCACTTCGCTATCGCTCGTGATGACGGTTAATGTTTAATGGTGTAATGGTTAATTGTACGGTGTTCAGTGTTCAGTGTTCGGTGTTCGGTATTCGGTGTTCAGTTGTTTAAGTTAGTTAATGGTTTAATAGAATAGAAATCAAAAATCGTTAATCTTAAATCGTTAATCTTAAATCACAAAGTTGGTTTCACGCAAAGGCCGCAAAGATTTTCCGCAAAGGAGCGCAAAGGTTTAGCGGTCAGTGGTGTAATAGTTAAAACAGAAGGATTAAAATCCCGAAAACCCGAAAACCCGCCACCTCGCTAACCTACCTACTCCGCTTGAGCGGATTCGGCAGGCAGGCCCGAAAACTCATCGCAAACTTTCTCCCCCATCTGCTTTCAGTACCACGCCATTGATCCAGGCGGCTTCGTCCTTGCACAATAAATATACTACATTGCCAATATCTTCAGGAGTGGTCAATCGTTTGAAGGGGTTCTTTTTTAAAGCAAAATCTGCATATTTTTCACTTCCCGGTATCGCGCGGAACGAAGGGGTATCCACTGCGCCTGCCTGTATGCAGTTGGTTGTAATGCCTAGCCCTGCAAATTCCACTGCCATATTACGGGTAATGGCCTCGAGGGTTGCCTTTGCTGCCGAAACCGCTGCATAATATGGCCACGCCTTCGTATTGCCCTCACTGGTAAATGAAATCACCCGTGCAGAAGCGCTGAATAATTTTTTGTCTATCAATGCCCTGGTCCAGTCATACAAACTGATGGCCATGGCATCAATGGTGATATGAAAATCGCTGTTTTGCAAACTGTTCCCATCTGTGGCATGCATGGGTTTTAAATTGCCTTTGGCAATGCTGTGCACGAGCACCCTGACAGTTCCGTTTTCGCCCATAGAGGTGGTTAAAGAATCGACAACCGCATCCCTGGCTTCCGCATTTAATCCGTCCACATTAAATGTAATGACAGTGACCCCGCTTTCGCGTAATCGTTCCAGTTCTTCATGAAAATGGGCTATGTTTTCCTTGCGGTCGCGATGCACGATACATAAATTCATGCCGTGCAGAGCGAGTTTTTTGGCGGTTCCTAAACCCAGGCCGCTGCTGCCGCCGAGGATTAATGCCCAGTAATTATGCTTTTTGAATTCCATAGAACTATTAATTTATTACAATATACTATATATTCTTTTCTATTCTCCAATCCATAAATCACCAACGCAACAATACACGCTGCGCCGAAAATCCGGGACCAAAACTCAACAACAAACCCAAATCCCCTTTTGGTAGGTTTTTGTCCATAAAACGCTCTAAAACATACAACACCGTTGCGCTGCTCATATTACCGTACTGTTTTAAAACTTCTTTGGTATCGTCTATATTTTTACCCATACTTCCAAATAGTCCTTCCACGGTTTCCACTATTCTTCGTCCGCCGGGATGAAAGACAAGATGGTCAATATCTTCTATTTTTAAATTGTTTTTATCGAGAAAAGGATGAATAATCTGAGGGAAATGCGCTGCTATCGTTTCCGGTACCTGCTGGTCCAGTATCATTTTGAGTCCGTTATTGGTGAGTTCAAATCCCATCATCTCTTCGGCATCAAAAAAGTGGTACATTTCAGAAGCGATGACCTCAGGACCAATCGCATCTTCTTCCGAAGAAAGCAAAACACAAGCGGCACCATCCCCAAATATAGCCGCACTCACGATATTTGCCATCGAGTAATCATCCAATTGAAAAGTCGCTGTAGGACTCTCCACGGCAACAACCACTGCCCTTTTGCCCGGATTGGCTTTTAAGAACTGTTCGGCATACAGTATACCGGATATGCCCGCGGCACAACCCATTTCGGTTACCGGAAGCCTTACCACATCCTGGCGCATTTGCAATAAATTAATAAGATAAGCATCCAGCGACGGAATCATAATACCGGTGCAGCTTACCGTGATGAGGAAGTCGACATCTGTAGGTTTCCAGTCTGCTTTATCGAGTGCTTTTTGAAGTACTTTTTCCCCAAGCTGAATAACCTCACGTACAAAAATGGCATTTTTATCCTCAAAAGAGGTTGCCGTGAATACCTCAGCAGGCTCCATAATGGAGTAGCGTTTGTCCACTGCCGCATTTTCAAATATTTTGGAAACCTTCCGCTGAAACCGTTTATCCTGCCCTGCCAGCCACTGGTCCAGAAAGGGAAGTATTTCGTGGGTTTCCTTGAAATATTTGGGAAGCTGTTTTGCTACGGTTGTAATTCTTATACTCATTTATGTATGTATTATCCATTGGTAACGAAATGCCCATTTCCATTTGATGGTTTGTCGTTTTACTTGCAGCCTGCTTGCAAATTCTTTTAATTCCCTTTTTTTGAAACCCCTAAGTATAGACACAAGTCCGTCATTTTTTGCAATACTGCTTTTAAAAAATACACTGCTGAATGCCTTAAACAGCACGTATGCCAGTGAATTTCTGTGCAGATCATTTATAACCACACCCACCCGAGCCTGTTGGGGCAGCAACCGGAGCAGTTTTTCAATCTCGGCGTCTTTAAAATGATGCAGTGTAAGTGTACAAAGTATAATATCTGCTTTCAGTTCTTTAAAGGTTTCCGAAAAAATATCCAGATGCATATACTGTATTTTCGGATAGTTTTTAGTCTCTTCCCTGGCATTTGCTATGGTATGCACATTGGCATCCACCCCTATTCCTTTAAACTGTAAGTTGTTTTTGCGCGCAAAGTCCATGCATTGCTTTAGCATTTGTCCGTCGCCACAGCCTATATCCACTATCGTAATTTCTTTTTTTTCTATTTCGGAAGAAAGCAACTGTTTTATCCCGTTTATGGTAATCTTATTTCCACCCAGATAGGTATTCACCAGTTTTAAATCCCGCAAAACAACGGCAAGCTCGTCGCCCTTCAAATGGAAGTTGTCCATTATTTCTTCCCGGTCTGTTCTATGGGTAGTAGCTATACGCATTACTTTACAATTAGCGGTTTGCCGTGGGTTTTTTTAATAATCCCGGGTATTATTGCGGGAAACTTTGTTGCCATTTGCACCCCAAATTGCAACAGTTTTGGTCGCATTAATATCTTCTGGAGAGCGGATGCTGTTTTTATTCGGCTATTAAAGGTAGCATTCCATCTGTTGCGGTACTTATTTTCAATATCCTCCCTGTTTTCAGGAGCGCCTTTATACTGTTCCACAAGAATCTCAGAGAGTATTTTTGCACTGTGAATAGCCATCGCCATACCATTGCCGCATAAGGGGTGTATCAAACCTGCGCTATCACCTGCCATCAATATGTGATTTTCCACCGGTTTTTTGGATTCGAAAGAAATCTGGCTGATAGCAAGCGGTTCTTCAAAAACCGGTTTGCTATATCTTAAAAATTCCCTTAGATACAGGTTTTGTTTTACTACATTTTCTTCAAATTCGGCTATGCTTTTATATTTTTTAAACGAGTTGTAATTCGCCAGATAGCACATATTTACCTGATCATTTTCAATTTTGGACAAGCCGCAGTAGCCACCGTCAAAATGGTGCAATGCCACCAAATCGTCCCGGAAGTCCGCTTCATAATGTGCTTTTACAGCAAGCCATGGGGATTTTTTTACTGCAAACTCCCTATCCAGTACTTTGTCCAGATTAGAGCGTTTACCGTAAGCGCCTATTACAAAAGTAGATGTATAGCTTTCCCCTTTGGCCGTGGTAATAGTAAAATGGGTTCCATGGAATTCTATTTCTTTTACGGTGCCCCTTAGAATGGTTGCCTGCTCTTTTACCTTTTCGGCCATCAGGTTGTCCAGAAAATACCTGCTCATCCCAAAGCCGCCCAAAGGCAGTTGTTGTTCCAGTGACTTTCCGGTATTGACCGAAAGAACCAGTCTGTTTATCTTTTTTGCATTATGCGCCAATGGATGAATGCCCAGGCTTTCCAGATAAGGTAAGACTTCGTTAGAAATATATTCCCCGCAGACCTTATGGTGGGGATATTTGTTTTTCTCGATAACCAGCACCGAAAGATTATGTTGGGAGAGGTGTAACGCACAGGTCAATCCTGCTAATCCGCCACCTAGGATAATGATATTGTAATCTGTATTCATTATCGGAAAGATACTTAATTAGTAGGGACTTGTATGTTAAAAAAAAAGACTAAATGATAAGTTTATAACTTACCATTTAGTCTCCAATGGAGTAGGTTAAATAATTACATTAATTTTCTCCGGTTTCTCTTTTAGCGTCTTCAATCATTTTTTCATTAGGAACGATAGCAACGTTTACACGACGGTTTTTAGCACGGCCTTCCGCAGTACTGTTATCGTGTGTAGGTTGATCCGGACCAAACCACTTTGTAGTGAAACGACCGGAGCTGATTCCTTTACCTGTTAGATAATTGGTTACTGACATTGCACGATCTTTAGACAAGTTCATATTCAACTGGTATGGACCGGTACTGTCTGTATGACCAACGACCAATATATTGGTATCTGCATATTCTTTCATCACGTTAGAAAGTTTATCCAGATTTGCCTGGGATTGTGCATTAAGGGAACTTTGGTTAGTTGCAAAGAAAACACCACTTCCCTCGTCAAAGGTTATAACGATAGCATCGTCAATACGTTCTACCTGAGCCCCGGGAATTTCTTCCTCGATTTTTTGGGCTTGTTTGTCCATACGGTTTCCAATAAGGACACCGGCAGTACCACCAACAACACCACCAATAACAGCTCCAATTTCACTGTTACCGCCTTTTCCTACGTTATTTCCCAAGATAGCACCCAGTACAGCACCACCTGCAGTACCTATAACGGCACCTTTTTGTGCATTATTTGCATTTCTGGTTGCTTCACAACTCATAGTTAATGAAACTACAGCGATTGCTATTGCAAGCAAACCTGCGGATTTAAATATTTTTTTCATAGTTATATTAGTTTAATTTATTAAAGTTCATAAAGATAGTAAATGGTTTTCCATCTACCGTTAAGTTTTGTTCCCAACGCATACTGTTGTCGGAAAGTTGAGCAAGACGCACCCTGAAACCTTGGTTGGTTTCTGATTTTCCGCGCTCATCTGTTGGTTTTAACAAGAAATCATATAAACCGGTAGAAGCATCTACCTGATCGATAGTGAAAATGAAGTTTCTTTCCCCAACATTACAACCACCTGAGTTAATGGTATATTTTCCGGTATTGTTGTTAGGAATAAAACGCCAGGTACTATTTTCAAAACAATCTTTAGAAACGTCATTAAAAATGGTAACACTGTAGCTTCCACTTTCACTGTAAGTAATGGAACTGATTGCCCACTCGCCTTTAATTTCTTTTTTTGAATCTCTAACTGCTTGTGGGGTAGCACATGCTGCCAAAAAGGCAACAGCACTAAATAAAATTAAGATTTTTTTCATGGTTACTATGGTTTTTAGTTATTAATGGTGAAATGAATTTACTTCCTAAGTAATCTGAAGATTAACGAGATTACCAGAAGTACTATAAAAATGTAAAAAATGATTTTAGCGATACCTGCTGCATCCGCGGCGATACCACCAAACCCAAGAACTGCTGCTACTAAAGCGATAATTAAAAAAATGACTATCCAGCGAATCATAATAATTAGGTTTTTAAGGTTATATCAGTAAAAGTACATCAATAAAATTTCCTTCCTAAATAATTCGCATTCTTTTAACTTACTTTGTTAAAATTTGCCAAATATTTTAATAGCTTAACAATTGCAAAAGCGCATCTGCAAAACGCTCTTTGGGTAGGTATTGTTTTTCCAGTTGCGAAGCAAAAGGTATAGGCGTATTTAAACTACCCACCCTCTTCACCGGGGCATCCAGCGATGCAAAGCAGTTTTCAGTAATCATTGCGGAAATGTCAGAGGCTATGCCACCAAAAACAGCATCTTCCTGTAAAATAATCACCTTACCTGTTTTCCTTACGGAAGCATATATAGCTTCTTCATCCAAAGGTTGCAACGTTCTTAAATCCAAAAGATCTGCTTTTATATCGGGGTTTTTCTCCAAAGTGTCCAATGCCCAATGTACCCCGGCACCGTAGGTTATAATGGTGATATCTTCCCCTTCCTTTAAAAGGGCAGCTTTTCCTATGGGAAGCGTATAATAATCGGTTGGGACATCCTGATAGATGCTTCTGTATAATGCTTTATGTTCAAAAAACAATACCGGATTCGGGTCTTCAATACTGCTTGCGAGTAATCCTTTGGCATCGTAAGGAAATGCAGGATACACCACTTTAAGACCGGGGGTATGTGTAAACCAGGCTTCATTGGTTTGGCTGTGGAATGGTCCGGCACCTACACCTGCACCACATGGCATTCTTACCACCACATCTGCTTTTTCGCTCCAGCGGTAATGGCTTTTTGCCAGATAGTTGACAATGGGGTTAAAGCCTGAACTCACAAAATCAGCAAACTGCATTTCGACGACTGCCTTGAATCCATTTATGGAAAGACCCATTGCCGCAGAAACAATTGCAGATTCACATATTGGTGTATTGCGCACCCTTTCTTTTCCGAATTCGCTAACAAAGCCATCAGTAATTTTAAAAACCCCGCCATACTCTGCCACATCCTGACCCATTATAATAAGATTTTCATGACGTTGCATACTTTGTCGCAATCCTTCGGAAACAGCATCGATAAAACGAATATTTTTTAGTTCTGAATTAGGTGTAACCTCTTGATAAATATGTTTTTGAAATACATCATTTAACTCATCACTTTCATTTGCCTCTATAGCACTTTCGGCGTAAGCCAAATCCAGACTTTGGTCTATATCCTTTTTAATTTCAAGAGTATATTGTGTTTTAATATCCTGCGTAAGCACATCGTTTTCAAACAAATATTGCTCATAATTTGTGAGCGGGTCTTTTAACGCCCATGCTTCCATTAATTCCTGCGGTACATATTTAGTACCGCTCGCCTCCTCGTGACCACGCATCCTGAAGGTAATAAATTCAATAAGCACGGGACGTGGGTTCTCCCGCATACTGGCAGCGATTGCAGAAATTTTAGTGTAAACCTCAATAATATTATTGCCGTCTATTTGATGCGCTTCCATACCATACCCAACGCCTTTATCCACCATATCCTTACAGCGGTACTGTTCGTTTGTTGGTGTGGAGAGTCCGTAGCCATTATTCTCAATACAAAACAGCACGGGTAAATCCCAAACAGCGGCCACATTCAGGGCTTCGTGGAAATCCCCTTCACTCGTTCCTCCTTCGCCGGTAAAAACCGCGGTGATTTGTTTGTTTTTCTTGAGCAGGTTTGCCAGGGCAATACCATCTGCAACCCCTAATTGTGGGCCAAGGTGGGAAATCATCCCCACGATTTTATATTCCTGTGTGCCAAAATGAAAAGAACGATCCCGACCTTTTGTAAAACCGCTTGCTTTGCCCTGCCATTGCGTGAACAAACGAAACAATGGTATTTCACGCGCGGTAAAAACACCAAGATTTCTGTGCATTGGCAAGATATATTCTTCGGGTGTCAAAGCAGAAGTAACCCCTATAGCGATTGCTTCCTGACCAATACCGCTAAACCACTTGGAAATTTTTCCCTGCCGCAATAAAATAAGCATCTTTTCCTCAATAAGGCGAGGCTTGAGCATGGCTTTGTAAAGCTTTACTAATTGCTCGTTGGATAACTCATGATTGGGATAGGTAATCGCGGTTTTTTCAGAAATAGTAGTGTGCATAATCTGGTATATATTCAGGCTGTAAAAGTAGAAAAAATACTTGTGCCGTATAGAACTCATCTTGACTTTTTTGATTGAAGTGAAAATTAGCTATTTTGAGTTTGATTGAAGGCATTTTTGAGTTGCATAGCAGAGCTACGGAAGGAGAAAATGACAAAAAGCAGGCTCAAAATTGCAATTTTTTAACCAACTGGAAAAAGTCAAGATGAGTTCATAAACTTTGTTAAACAAATAAAACATGAAAATTAGATTTAAATAGGCTCCATATTTTTGGTATCTTTGTACCCGTTTAACCTTTATCCATGTACTATGAATAATATACCCAGTGTCAATCTGGCGGACTTCCTGAGTGAGGATCCCAAAAGAAAACACCAATTTGTGGAGGAAATAGGCAAAGCTTATGAAGAAATAGGTTTTGTTTCCCTAAAAAATCATTTTTTAAGTGATGTTTTAGTGGAAGAGCTTTATAAAGAAGTAAAAGCTTTTTTTGCGCTCCCACTGGAAGTTAAAAAGAAATACGAAAGGGAAGAGTTAGGCGGACAACGCGGTTATGTGTCTTTTGGAAAAGAACACGCCAAAGGTAAAAAAGAAGGGGACTTGAAAGAGTTTTGGCACTTTGGCCAGGAACCGGATGCAGAAGCAAAACTGGTGGATTCCTATCCGGAGAATATTCAAGTGGAAGAACTTAAAGACTTCAACAAAACCGGTATGGAAGCTTACCGAATGCTCGAAAAAACAGGTATTTATGTGCTACGTGCCCTGGCTTTGTATTTAGGTCTGGACGAGTTTTATTTTGATCATTGGGCCAGTAACGGCAACAGCATATTGCGCCCTATTCACTACCCTCCCATCACCCAGGAACCGGAAGGTGCCGTGCGTGCAGGGGCTCATGGGGATATTAATTTAATCACTTTATTAATGGGGGCTTCCACCGGCGGACTTCAGGTGTTACGCAAGGATGGGCAATGGATAGACGCTATTCCTCAGGAAGATGAACTGGTAATCAACGTGGGCGATATGCTCGAAAGACACACCAATAATAAACTTCGTTCCACCATTCACCGTGTGGTTAATCCGCCACGTGAAGAATGGGACAAACCCAGATATTCCATACCATTTTTCATGCACCCGCGCAGCGATATGAAACTGAATTGTCTGGATGTATGTGTGGATGATGATCACCCAAAAGCTTTTGATGATATTACCGCCGGTGAATTTCTTTACCAACGATTAGTGGATATCGGACTTATTAAGAAGTGATTACTTCTCTGCCTGTGGCAGATCCAGCCTCATACCTACGGTATGTAAATCGGCGGGCAGGCGTAATGACTGTATATTAAAAGAGATAATTTTAATAATTAGATATGGATTTGCAAGAGCAGTTAAAGCAATTGTTCCCGGATCATGAGCCTTCTACGGAAGCGATTGAGGAGGATAAAGAAAAAGTTCTTTTGATACAGAAAGAGCCTTTGCTCTGTAAATATGAACGCCGAAAAGGCAGTCCCACTACCATCATAGAAGGATACACCGGAACGACCGAAGATTTTAAAATACTTGCCAAGGAATTAAAAACCACCTTAGGCGTAGGCGGAAGTTATAAAAAAGAACAAATAATTTTACAAGGCGATTACCGCAATGAAATTATGGACCTGCTGAAAGACAGGGGGTTTAAAGTAAAACGTGTTGGAGGATAATCTGAAAGTACAAAGTATGAAGTACAAAGTACAAAGTACTTTTTCTCTTTTCTCAAATCTAAAAAAATGAAAATAGCAGCATCTGAACTCATTCTTAATCCGGATGGGAGTGTATATCATTTACAACTTCTGCCCGGGCAGGTGGCAGATGCTGTCATTACCGTGGGAGATTCAGACCGTGTGGTGGAAATCACCAAACATTTTGACACCATTGAATTTACTGTCCAAAACCGGGAGTTCAAAACCCAGACCGGAACCTACAAAGGCAAACGCATTACTGTAATATCCACAGGAATAGGAACCGACAATATTGATATTGTCCTGAATGAGTTGGACGCAGTGGTCAACATCGATTTAAAAACCCGGGAGATAAAGAAAGACATTACCTCTTTGGACATTATACGCATAGGAACCTCCGGGTCCATTAGCAATACCATTGCGCTGGATTCTTTTGTGGTGAGTAAGATGGCAATCGGTTTTGACAGCGTTTTGCATTATTATTCCAATAAGTCTGTGGAGGAATCCCAAGCAACCAAGTTATTTTTAAAACATACGGGCTGGTTTATTAAAAAATCCATCCCTTATATCATAACTGCAGATACTGCACTTGCTGAAAAATTCAGTTCATCGAGAACAAATTTAGGTATTACTGCCACCAATGTTGGTTTTTATGGTCCGCAAGGCAGGGTGCTCCGGCTTCCTTTACAGGATCCAGACTTAAATGCTAAATTGGCAACCTTTACCTATAAGGATTTATATATTACCAATATGGAAATGGAAACCGCGGGCATTTACGGACTTTCCAAATTACTAGGCCATAAAGCAGTTTCCCTAAATGCGATAATTGCCAACAGGGTTTCGGGGGAATTCAGCAACAACCCTGCAAAGGTTGTTGAGGAGTTAATTCAATATGCCTTGGGTTGTATCATCAAAAAATAAATTATGAAAGAAATACGCATAGGTGGTGTACCTGAACATTTTAATCTTGCCTGGTATCTGGCTTTAAAGGAAAAGTCGTTTCAGAAAGAAGGAATCAATCTTCGGTGGAAAGATTATTTTGGCGGTACCGGGGAAATGAACAAGGCACTTCGGAACAAGGAAATCGATATGGCGGTGATCCTAACCGAAGGTATCGTCAGGGACATAATAAAAGGGAACGAATCCAAAATTGTGCAGGTATTTGTAAAATCACCCCTAATCTGGGGAGTACACGTGGCTGAAAATTCCGATTATGAAAGCATCCCAGACTTGAAAGGTAAACACGCAGCTATCAGCAGGTTTGGTTCCGGCTCCCATTTGATGGCATACATACAGGCAAAAAAACAGGGTTGGGATATTGCTGAAGATTTAAAATTCAAGGTTATTGAGGATTTGGAAGGTGCTTTAAGCGGACTCCCTGAAGGAAAAGGCGATTACTTTATGTGGGAAAAATTCACCACAAAACCTTATGTGGACAACGGTATATTCCGGCACGTGGGGAACTGCCCTACCCCCTGGCCATGTTTTGTTATTGCTGTAAGGAATGAAGTTTTGGAAAACGATTTGGAAAGTGTTCAAGC
>JBGTDF010000302.1:0-5806 GCA_041748455.1 Planktosalinus sp. | reverse complement strand
ATGCCTATATTTCTCAGGATAAGTTTGATGAGGCCATTCCGTATTTGGAGCAAAGTATTCGGGAAGCAGATAGTGATGACGATTTGGTGGTTCAAAAGGATGCTACTCGTAAGCTTTCCGAAGTGTATAACTACAAAGGAGATTTCTCCAAAGCCTTGGAAACATATCAAAAATATGTGGCGGTGGTAGACACGCTTTATGTGCGAAAGGAGCAGGAAATATCTCGTGCTGCACGTTTCAGCCGAGATATAGCTGCTTCACAAAACAGAATTTCGGGTTTGGAGCAAGAGCGCCAGCTATCCCAAAGTAAATATGATTTAGCACATACAGAACAACAACTTGTGGAAGAAAACAGTAAAAGACAAAAATGGATTATCTATTCTTTATTGTTGGGGATGATATTAATGGCGATAGCTATTTTCTTCTT
Organism: Planktosalinus sp.; assembly: GCA_041748455.1. Lineage (GTDB taxonomy): Bacteria > Bacteroidota > Bacteroidia > Flavobacteriales > Flavobacteriaceae > Planktosalinus. Next base: position 5,379 of record JBGTDF010000302.1, on the reverse strand, counting down.
TTATCGCAGTAGTAAGCAACAGCAATTAGCGAATAACTTACTGGCCTTAAAATCGTTAAGGACTCAAATGAATCCTCATTTTATTTTTAATGCATTAAACTCCGTTAACAACTATATTGCAAAGAGCGATGAACGCAGTGCAAACCGATATTTAAGCGATTTCTCCACCTTAATGCGGGCTGTTCTGGAAAATTCAGAACAAGATTTTATTCCACTTTCCAAAGAATTAGAATTGTTAGAACTGTATGTAAAACTGGAACATTCTCGTTTTCCGGAAAAGTTTGAATATCACATACAGGTAGATGAAGAAATTGATATGGCTGGTTTTCAAATTCCGCCTATGTTATTGCAACCTTATATAGAAAATGCCATTTGGCATGGGTTACGTTACAAAGAGGATAAAGGGTTTCTAAGAATCGATTTGAGAAAGAAGGACAAGGAAACCCTAATTATAACCATAATTGACAATGGTATAGGTAGAGCTAAATCAGGGGAATTGAAAACAGAAAATCAGTTAAAGCAAAAATCTCAAGGGATGGGAAATATAAAAAAGCGAATAGCAATTCTTAATGCAATGTACAAGGATAAGGTGGCGGTTGCCATTTCTGATTTGGAAAATGATGGGAGTGGAACTAAAGTAGTATTGAATTTAAAGAAGACATAAAATCAAAAAAATGAAGCTGCAAACCATTATTGTAGAAGACGAGGCCAACAGTCGTGAAATCCTACGGAATTATATCGCCAAATATTGTCCGGATGTGCAATTGGTCGGTGAGGCTTCTTCGATAAAAGAAGGGCTACAACTTATTGCAGATAATAGCTTGGATCTGATATTTCTGGATGTAGAAATGCCTTATGGCAATGCTTTTGATCTATTGGATCAGGTTCCGGACCGTACATTTGAAACAGTATTTGTTACGGCCTATAATCAATACGCCATGGATGCCTTAAATAATCATGCAGCTTATTACTTAATGAAACCCATTAATATAGATGAACTTATTAAAGCAGTGGCTTATGTTGCAGAAATACGGCAAAAGGAAGACGCATTACAAGACCGTATTTTAAAACCAAAACTAAATAAAGTAGATGGAAAAATAACACTTCCACAACAAGATGGATTCCAAGTGTTGAATATTTCTGAAATTTTGTACTGCAAAGCAGATGACAATTACACCGAAATTTATCTGGAAAAACAGAAGATTTTGGTCAGCAAAACCCTAAAATACTTTGAGGATGCTTTGGTTGGTTTTCCTTTTGCTAGGATACATAAGTCGTTTCTTGTTAACGTGGATGCCATTGTAAAATATAAAAAAGGTAAAGGGGGCAGTGTTGTCATTTCTAATGGAAAAGAACTTTTGGTGTCCTCTGCCAAAAAGAAGGAACTTCTGGCTTTTTTTGAATAATTTGATTTGAAGAAAACCTAACCTCCAAATACAAATACAAATTCAAAAATCAAATAAGAATTACCTTAAACCAGAAACCCTTTAAAACCAGAAATTTAAGTCATGATTAAAGCCATCAACGGAAAAACACCACACATCGGAGCTGACTGTTATATTGCAGAAAATGCGACAATTGTTGGGGAAGTAACTATGGGAGAACAGTGCAGTATATGGTTTAATGCGGTATTGCGTGGGGATGTACATTTTATTAAAATGGGGAATAAGGTAAATGTTCAGGATGGTGCGGTAATACATTGTACGTATCAAAAATCACCGACAACAATTGGCAATAATGTATCTATAGGTCACAATGCCATAGTGCATGGATGTACTATTCATGACAATGTACTAATAGGAATGGGTAGCATTGTAATGGATGACTGCGTAGTAGAAAGCAACAGCATAATTGCAGCCGGAGCAGTACTTACAAAAGGGACACATGTCCCATCAGGAACTATTTTTGCGGGAATGCCTGCAACCAAATTAAAAGACATTAGTCCGGAGTTAAGTTCCGGTGAAATAGATCGGATTGCAAATAATTATGTTAAATACTCCGGCTGGTTTAAGGAAGAGCAATAGGGTTATTGAGTTACCTCGGATAAGCTAAATGTCAGTTCGAGTTTCCCGCATTAGCGGGAAGTACCTGTCCGCCGCAGGAGGATCGAGAACGGTTTCAAAGTTACGAGGTTGTTGTCGATAAATTTTTTCAGCCGGTTTCGTCAGCTAAAAAACACTCGAACACACACCTCTTTTTGAGTCAGCAAATCAACAATTTATTAGGAAAGAAGCCACATATTAGCACAAGCTTACCGCAGTACCCAGAATTACCTGCCCGCCGGAGGAGGATTAAGAACTCATTGTGTATTAAAAAAGTTTCCAACATTTTTTAAAGTATCTCTAAATTGAATACCCTATTTTTGAACACTTAAAATTTGACAAATGAATGCATATATATTTCCCGGACAAGGAGCACAATTTGTTGGTATGGGGCTGGACTTGTATGAAAAGTATCCCTTGGCAAAGGACTTGTTTCATCAGGCGAATGATATCCTAGGTTTTTCCATTAGCGACTTGATGTTTAAGGGAACACCCGAAGATTTAAAGGAGACCAAAGTGACTCAACCTGCAATTTTTTTGCATTCAGTAATCCTAAGCAAGGTTATGGGGACTAATTTTAAACCGGATATGGTAGCAGGGCATTCGCTTGGGGAATTTTCCGCTTTGGTTGCCAATGGAACGCTGAATTTTGAAGATGGATTGCAGTTAGTTTCTCAACGGGCTTTGGCAATGCAAAAAGCGTGTGAATTACAGCCCAGTACCATGGCTGCAGTGTTGGGTTTAGATGATGCTCTTGTAGAAGAAATATGCGCTGCAACACCAGGTATTGTTGTAGCAGCAAACTATAATTGCCCGGGTCAACTAGTAATTTCCGGGGAGGTAGAAGCTGTGAATTTGGCTTGCGAAAAATTAAAAGAGGCCGGTGCAAAAAGGGCTTTGGTTTTGCCTGTGGGAGGTGCTTTTCACTCCCCATTAATGGAACCCGCACAAGAAGAATTAGCAGCAGCAATAGAACAAACTACTTTTGGTACACCAAGCTGTGCTATTTACCAAAACGTAACTACTTTTGCCGTTAGAGATGCTGCAGAAATAAAGAGAAATCTAATTTCACAACTGACCGCGCCGGTAAAATGGACGCAGAGTGTACAGAATATGGTTAAAGACGGTGCCACTTTGTTTACAGAGGTAGGTCCCGGAAAAGTCTTACAAGGATTGGTAAAAAAAATAGAACCTACAGCCGAAACCGCTTCTGCAGTGCTTGCTTAAATTGTTAAATCTGAATAGTTTGTATTTCATCTGAAAAACAGCATTTTAAACCCGATAATGGGATTATGGCGGTTTTTTTTAGTAATATTGATGCTCCTTTTTGAACCGATATACGGTATTTTTCGTATATACCTCTTAAAAAACAATTAAGCATAGCATATGGGATTAAAAAAGCTTTTGGAGTCTTATTTTTTGAGTAAAAATACTGTACTAAACTTCCTTGGAATTGCGGTATTTTTTTTGGTATCCTTTAATTCAATGCAGGCGCAAACGGTCACCATAACAGCGGATCAGGATGGTGTAGAAGGGGGGCTTCCGGGGCGATTTTTGGTTTCAATAGCTCCTTTTTCAGGAGACTTAGGTGGAGGGGAAATTGATGTTCTATATGAAATAGTGGCTTCCAGTAGTACAGCTGAACCTGTGGTTGATTTTGTTGCACTTTCTGGTGAGATAGAAGATGTCAGTTATAGTTTTTTATTTGGAGGTAGTGCATTCATCGTAATAGATGTAATCGATGAATTAGTTGTAGACGGGGACAAGCAATTAACAATCAGATTGCTTCCAGATGATGATTATACCTTAGGTGCTTCTACAGAAGCTACTATAACACTCTTTGATAATGATGTCTGCCCAACCTTGGGAACAACAACTCCCGGCAGCAGATGCGGACCCGGAACCGTCACCCTGGGCGCCACTTCAAATAACGGAGGTACAATAAATTGGTATATATCCTTAGATGATGTTGCTCCAATTGGAACCGGAAACAGTTTTACAACTCCAAGTATTGCATCTACCACTACCTTTTATGTAGAAGTAGAGACTAGCCTCATTGGCTGCACCCCTTTACGTACTCCTGTATTAGCCACGGTTAATACCTTACCTAATATTTCGGGTAATACGCCCAGTAATAGATGCGGTACAGGAACGGTGACTTTAGGAGCAACCGCAAGTGCAGGCACATTAAATTGGTATGCTGCACCAACTGGGGGGCCTATTTTAGGAACAGGAACAACTTTTACGACACCGAGTATTACCACAACGACTACATACTATGTAGATGCAACTGTTGGAGACTGTACTTCCGCAAGGACCGCAGTGTTGGCAACTGTTAATCCGGCCCCCACCATAACAGGGACAACACCGGCCAGTAGATGTGGAACAGGCCCAATTACCTTAGGCGCCAATGCCAGTTCAGGAACCATAAACTGGTATGCTGCGGAAACGGGTGGAACAAGTCTGGCAACGGGAACAACTTATAATATCCCAAATATTACTGCTACAGCAACATATTATGTTGACGCCACTGCTAATGGTTGTACTACCCCAACACGGACTGCGGTTACGGCAACCGTAAATATTCAACCCTCTGCAGGAACTCCTTCAAATACCACTTCATGTAGTGATGATGATAATGGAACAACAACGGTCGATTTAGATGATTTGTTAACCGGAGCAAGCCCGGGAAATTGGGCATATACATCAGGGACACAGGGCAATGTGCCAATCAACGGTCAAAATGTGGTTAACTTTAACAACCGACCTGATGGTAATTACGTTTTTACATTTACCACTACAGGTGCGGTAGCTCCATGTAGCAATCCATCTACATCCGTAACAATTAGCGTCTCAGATTGTGAAGCTCCTTGTGATGCAGGAAGCGCCGCTCCTGTACTAAATACGGGAGTTTCTACCATTTTTTGTGATGTGCTAAGTCAAGATTTGAATGCATATACCAATAGCACGCCACCGGTGGGCACTACGCTTAAATGGAGTACCAATGCAGACCCTCTGGTTACGAACGCGCATTTAGTAAATACTGTTGTTACTGCCCCGGGGAGCTATTTTGGGTTTTTCTTTGATGCTACCAATACTTGTGCTAGCCCGGTTTTAACGGTGAATTTGCAACGCAATATAACCCCTACTATAAATAGCACAACTCCGGGTAGTAGATGTGATGAAGGAACTGTGGTTCTTGGAGCAACAGTGAGTGCAGGAGGAAGTTTACTATGGTTTGATACACCTACCAATACAGAGCAAATAGGCTCCGGAACTAGCTTTACAACACCTAGTATTTCAGAAACAAGAGATTTCTTTGTAGAAGCTACTGCCA
>JBGTDF010000301.1:0-14592 GCA_041748455.1 Planktosalinus sp. | reverse complement strand
CTACCACCACCACTACCACCCCCGTCACCTCCAGAGCCACCTGATCCACCCCCAATACAACCACCACTAATTTCCCATCCTGCTAAATAACCATTCCCATCAGTACATGGACAGCTACTACCATAGCAATCCTGCCATATGGGAGTTATCGTAAATGCACACGATTCAACACCACGGGTTTGAACAAATTCATAATCAAAAATCTCCCCTTCTGCAATCATAACCCCATTATCCTCGATTAAACTTACAGTACCTTCAAATGGGATTTTATTACCTGATAAGAGACTTGTAATCCACTCCTCAGATGGTGTATATTTAATTAGATGATAATTTAATTCATTATCCTTTTCAATATAAACTATATTGGTAAAACTAGTATGATCTTGATCGAACGTAACAGCTCCTAGAGTGTAAGTAGTCAAACTGTCGTTTGAAAATTCAATAATCCTAGTTGTGTCTATATGGATAATAAAATCTTCAGAACCATTTTTTGAAAAATCTTTTCGTAATGTGTTGTCAAAATCTTGAAAGACGTTATACCTATCTAATATGTTTTTAAATACTTCAAAACTTATTTTATTATAAGAATATTTACTTAATGAATAATCTTCTTGATCAGCATCAATATAAGTACCTTCTTCTTTATCGCAACTTAAAAATGTAAATAATATCATTAAAATAAAAACTTTGATTGATCGGTAATTTTTCATAACAAGTCATTAACGTTTAATTTCAATAATAATCAAATTTTTTATATAAAACAAATTATATATGTTTTTTTTACATGTTTTGTTGATGAAAATGGAAAAAAAACAATTTTATTATAAAAATCCCATGACAAATTATCCCGGTGGAAGTCTCATGACTTTGAGCTTTCACAAATTCTCCTTTAATTTCCAAAACCTCATCAGCATCTCCTGATGCTGTTCCTGCATTTGATGAACTAGCACCCCCTTAAAGTTCCGCCACATTTTTCTGAAGGAAATCCTTGAACTTCTTTTTTTTATGAACTTATAAATTATAAATCAAAAATAGTATCTTTACTCTAAGAAATAGAAAATGTTATGTCCACTTTAGATTTAAGAAATACCGTAAAAGAGTATATAAATACAGCAGATACAAGACTTTTAAAAATGATAAAAGCATTAGCTGAAAGTTATCAAAGTGAAGAGCAAGACCTAACCTTAAGCGAAGAACAGTATAAAATGATTGACAAAAGAAGAGAAGCCCATTTAAAAGGCGAAAGCAAATCCTTTACCTGGGATGAAGTCAAACAAAATGCAAGAAACGCCAGTTAGTAAATGACCTATATTTTAGAAGTCAAGGAGTATGCTAATTTAGAAATTATTGAAGCTTATCTCTTTTACGAAGAAAAACGCTCAGGTCTCGGTGAAGAGTTTTTAGAACATTTAGATGTTTATTTTGAAAGGATTACTGCAAACCCCAAACACTTTCCAGAAAAACGAAAACCATATCGGGAAGCATTTATAAAGCGTTTTCCGTTTCTGATCATTTATGAAATTGAAAAAAGCAAAGTGATTATTTATTCTGTTTTCAACACTTGGCAAAATCCTGAAAAGAAAAAGAAATAATCCTGATGGCAAAATTTAACTCTGCTAATGATTGCAAATTCGCAGTAATAGTACTAAAACTCAAACCCAAAAGAACCCGTAACCCCAAAACTTCGCGCACCCGGATTTTCAAAATAATTACCCCTAAAGGTGAAGTCTAAGCGGAAGATTTTAAAGATATTACCCACACCCACACTGTATTCATAATAAATATCTTCAGGTGCTTTATATTCTATATTGGAAGCGTTAAGCGCAATATTTTCCGAAGAAATACTTCCATACACGGCCCTTATACCAACAACTTCCCTAAGATTGAGTTTGCGAATGCCCGGTATCCTGGAAAAAAACCTTCCGCCAAAATGGTGTTCTAAATGTAAGGATGTATAGGTATCACTCACAAATTCATAATAATCCAGTAAGGTAAAGGTGTTGTAAGCACTAAAAATGGTTTGGTTGCCGGGAATTGGGCTCAGCAAACCAAGCGGCACTTCCCCAAAAATTTTCCCGACTTCCACAGTGGAATACAGGGTGCCGAAACCTCCCAAATTCCAGGGTTGTGTATATAGTGCCTGCGCTTTTTGGTATTCAAAATCACTGTCTAAAATCCCTTTTAAACCTGTAGTATAACCCAAAAAGAACTGTGGAAATCTACCGGAATTTATGATGGTACGTTCCACCCCATATCCTGATGTTCTCCTTCCCGGTGTGAAATTGATTGCGACTTCCACTTCGGCCTGCCGTATTTCACTTTGCACATTGCCAAAGGCATCAAAATAATCCAGACTAAAAGTATCTGTAGCAGATTTTAAAGTCCTAAAGGAATTGGTAACCCTGAAGACCAAATTCTTTGCAGCTTCTATCTCCAGACCAAAGGTGGTCAGGTTTATATTGGTAAGTCGGTCGTTTGCCCCCACAGAAATTAATGAGGAAGATGCGAGGCCCCTACCCAGTACATCATTGGAAGTGGTTAAACTTGCGCCCGTTTGTTCCACATCCCTTCGGTTTCCTCCAAAGACAATTAACCTGGAAGTTCTGTCCAATAACCATTTTCCGGAAATACCATACTTGAATTTATTATCCCCAAATCCATAGGCAAGAAATCCTTCCAGTCGCCATGGGTCGCTTTGACCAAAATAAGTCCTTCCGCCTAAGCGCATTCGAAAACCTTCGGCTTCATTAAATCCAAAAATGGAAAAAACCGGGCCAATATCAAAATTGGGAATCTCATAATATCCGGAAGACAGTACGCTACCAATATTGTATATGGTTTTAAACCTGCGTACCGTTTGCAAAGTGTCCAGCATTTGATAGACCTGCAACTCATTTTTATTGAGCTGCTCCATGCGCTTTGCCTCCCAGAATTCATCAGGGCGGTTAAATATTTCAAATTGGTAAGGGTCTACTTGGGCACGGTAAAAACTGCGCTCCTTTTCTATATCAAAAACATGATTGTCATATAAGGTCGTTCGCTTGCCATACATTCCCCGCGACTCTTCTTTTTTGGAAAAACTGAAATCAGACATGAAGTAATCCCGGGTAAGAAGAAAAATGGAATCGTTTAACACTTCAAATTCCTGTTCTATATAAATATCTTTTACCCAGTTTATATTGGCACTTTTGTTGACATATAAATTGATTTCTTTAATGGCCCACGTGGTATCGTTTACCCAAAAATCCCCTTTAAAGGTCAATTCCCCTTTTCTGCGCGGGTAATAAATAATATTGTAGCACCATTTATTATCTATATAGGCACTGTCGTTTAAAACGTAATTGTACACATCAATTCCCGTTGTGGAAAGTGGACTGGTGAATGCCTTATCAAAAAACTTCAGATAGTTATCATAAACATCATAGTCTGAATACAAATCTTTTACAAATTCAATAATGGTCTGGTTGTTACTGAAACCGGAATTTTTATTTCCTTCCAGAACTTCCTTTTCCTGATTGGTTAGATTGTCACCATACACTTTTGAGATTGCCTCATTAATAAAAATAGGAAGAAACGTTTTTCCGGTAACACTGGAGGTGTCTGTAAAATCAAAAACAAACTCCATACCTTTAAACATTCGGTTTTTCATAAAGGCGCTGTCAATGGTATTGATGTCAAATTCCAGCTTTTCATATTTATCAAACTGGTATTGCTTGAATTTTTTTACCCCGTTTTCCCTTCGGTTTTCCCAAATTTTTCTAAGGATATCGATTGCAGGATTATCTTTTTTAGAGGTTTTACCACCAAAAATAACCACTTCATCCAGCTGTGAAGTTTCTTCTTCCAGCACTACACGCATTTCATAAGTGGTGCGTTTGTCTAAAGCAACTTCTTTGGGAATATATCCTATAAAAGAAAAAACTACGGTAGTGAAAGTGGTATTGGATTCCAAATAAAAACGCCCATTCTCATCGGTAATGGTACCATCCCGGGAATCTTTGAAAATCACATTGGCAAACGGCACTGATACACCTGCATTGTCTACTACCACGCCACTCACTTTGGTTTGTGAGAAAGCTGAGCAGGTTAACAAAACCAGTAGAAATGGGATTATATACTTCATAAGACGAAAAAACTTCACCAACAAAGCCGATGAAGTTTTTGATACTATTTTATATTAAATTATTTATAAAGCACTTTTTTCACTGCTTTAATGACATCTTCACTGTTTGGCAACCATTCCTTCAGCAAATTTGGTGAGTATGGCGCAGGGGTATCTGCTGTATTGATTTTTACAATAGGCGCATCCAGAAAATCAAAAGCCTCTGATTGCACTTTATAGGTAATTTCTGTGGAAACATTCCCAAATGGCCAAGCCTCTTCCAGAATCACTAATCGGTTGGTTTTCTTTACGGAATCCAATATGGTTTTATAATCTAACGGGCGCACAGTGCGCAAATCGATAATTTCACAGCTAATGCCGTCTTTCTCTAATTCTTCAGCAGCTTTATAGGCTTCTTTGATGATTTTTCCAAAAGAAACAATAGTCACATCTGTACCTTCCCTTTTTATTTCAGCAACACCAATTGGGATTACATATTCCCCTTCAGGTACTTCTCCTTTATCGCCGTACATCTGCTCACTTTCCATAAAAATCACCGGGTCATTATCCCGAATTGCAGATTTTAAAAGCCCTTTGGCATCCTTTGGATTGGAAGGAACTATAACTTTAAGACCCGGACAATTAGCATACCAACTTTCAAAAGCCTGGGAGTGTGTCGCGCCAAGTTGCCCTGCAGACGCAGTAGGACCCCTGAAAACGATGGGGATATTAAATTGCCCGCCGCTCATTTGACGCATTTTTGCTGCATTATTGATAATCTGGTCAATTCCTACCAATGAAAAGTTGAAAGTCATAAACTCCACAATAGGACGGTTGCCATTCATTGCAGATCCTATAGCGATACCTGAAAAACCAAGCTCAGCAATGGGCGTATCAATAACACGCTCAGGACCAAATTCATCCAGCATTCCTTTGGAAGCTTTATAGGCACCATTATATTCTGCTACTTCCTCACCCATTAAGTAAATGGTCTCGTCCCTGCGCATTTCTTCGCTCATGGCCTCACAAATAGCTTCTCTAAATTGTATTGTTTTCATATAAGTAGATTACTTCTTTATATTAAATAGGTACTTGTAACTTTCAAACGAGCAAAAATAGTATTATTTCCACTTTAAGTGGGATGTTTTGATAACTTTTAACGTAAATTTGTTATGCACGCATAGTAAAAAATAAAAATATATTGGTTAACTTCGCAGTGCAAAATAATTTCGATAAAAATAGCGATAAAAAATGAAAATATTAGTTTGTATAAGTCACGTTCCTGACACTACTTCAAAAATTAATTTTACGGAAAACGACACTAAATTTGATACCAATGGGGTGCAGTTTGTAATCAATCCAAATGATGAATTTGGCCTTACACGTGCAATGTGGTTTAAAGAGAAACAAAGTGCCACGGTTCACGTGGTGAATGTTGGCGGACCTGAAACCGAACCCACATTGCGCAAAGCCCTTGCCATTGGTGCTGATGAAGCCATTCGTGTAAATGCAAATCCTGTAGATGGGCTTTTCGTTGCCAAACAACTTGCTTATGTAATGCAGGATGGAGGTTATGATTTAGTAATCGCCGGCAGGGAATCCATCGACTATAATGGCGGTATGGTACCCGGAATGCTTGCTGCATTAACCAATGCCAATTTTGTAAACACCTGTATAAAACTGGAAGTAGAAGGTACTAACGCTACAGCAGTGAGGGAAATTGATGGCGGAAAGGAAACTTTAAAAACGACTTTACCTTTGGTCATTGGTGGTCAAAAAGGTTTGGTGGAAGAAAGTGATCTGCGCATCCCCAATATGCGCGGTATCATGCAGGCACGTCAAAAACCTTTAAAAATTATGGAACCTACAGATGCCACAGGGCAAATGCAAACAATCTCTTTTGAAAAACCGGCGCCTAAAGGACCCGTAAAAATGGTAAGTGCTGAAAATATCGACGAACTCGTAAACCTACTTCACAACGAAGCAAAAGTAATATAAGGCCCCTCCCTAACCCTCCCCAAAAGGGAGGGAATAGAATATAAAATAGTAATAAATCCGCCTCTTAAAATAAAACCCCTCCTTTGGAGGAGTAAGGGAGGCCAAAACATAAAAAAATATGTCTGTTCTAGTATATACCGAATCTGATCAAGGAAAATTTAAAAAAATAGCTTTGGAAGCCACGGCGTATGCCCATGCCGTTGCACAACAACTGGGCACTACCGTTACAGCAGTTTCCATCCACGGTGGGGACACCGCAGAACTGGGAAAACACGGCGCATCTAAAGTCTTACAGGTAAATAGCGCTTCGCTGGAGAAGTTTAATGCAAAAGCTTATGCAGATGTCATAAAGCAAGCCGCGGAAAAAGAAGATGCAAAAGTGGTTATCTTAACTTCCAGCGCAAACAGCAAATACCTTGCTCCCCTGCTTGCAGTTCATTTAAATGCCTCCCTGGGAACCAATGTCGTTGCCGTTCCGGAAAGCACATCACCATTTAAAGTAAAATCCACTGCATTTACAAACAAAGCTTTTGTAGTCACAGAACTTAAAGCCGATGTAAAGATTATCGAACTTGCCAAAAATGCTTACGGAATTAAAGAAAATGAAACCGCTGTTTCTTCTGAAGAATTTTCACCACAATTAGCAGATGGTGATTTTGCCATCGAAGTGCAGTCTGTGGATAAAGCAACCAATCAGGTAACTATTGCTGATGCAGAAATTGTGGTTTCTGCCGGTCGTGGTATGAAAGGGCCTGAAAACTGGGGAATGATTGAAGATTTAGCTAAAGTACTTGGCGCTGCCACTGCCTGTTCCAAACCGGTAAGTGATTTAGGATGGCGTCCACATAGCGAGCACGTGGGACAAACCGGAAAACCGGTTGCGTCTAACCTGTATATTGCCATAGGCATCTCTGGGGCAATTCAACATTTAGCGGGAATTAACTCTTCTAAAGTTAAAGTTGTGATCAACAATGACCCCGAAGCCCCATTTTTCAAAGCGGCTGATTATGGGATAGTTGGCGATGCTTTTGAAATAGTTCCTAAGCTAACGGAAAAATTAAAGGAATTTAAAGCCAATAACGCATAATTTTTTATAAATTGTGCCTCTAAAATGGGCTGTTTAATTAAGGTAAAGTCCTTTTTTAAACAGCTTTTTTCTTTATAGTTACATATATGAGCTTAGTTCGCCTTAATATAAAAGGAATTTCCTACAGTCAGACACAAAATGGTGCCTATGCGCTTATTTTAAGTGAAGTGGATGGCGACAGAAAACTTCCCATTGTTATTGGTGCTTTTGAAGCACAATCCATCGCTATTGCACTGGAAAAAGAAATAAAACCACCAAGGCCACTTACCCACGATTTATTTAAAAATTTTGCAGACAGGTTTGATATTGTTATCAAACAGGTCATCATTCATAAACTGGTGGATGGCGTTTTCTTCTCCAGCATTATTTGTGAGCGTGACAAAATCGAGGAAATTATAGATGCCAGGACAAGTGACGCTATTGCATTGGCATTGCGGTTTAATGCTCCTATTTTTACCTATAAAAATATTCTGGAAAAAGCCGGTATCTATCTAAAAGTAAACCCCAAGAAAAAAGAAGAAGAAAGCGAGAATGTAATTCTGGAACAACTTATGCTGGGCGACGAAGAGTCTAAAAAGAAAACTTCAAAAAGTTATACTTCCTACTCTATGAAAGAGCTAAATGACCTTTTGGAAAAAGCAGTGGATAATGAAGACTATGAAAAAGCTGCCCAAATAAGGGATGAAATTTCCAAACGGGAAAAATAAAAATCCAAATGACAAAAAAAATAGTCTTCCTAGGTATCTTCCTATGCCTTTTTACCGGAACCTTTGGCCAATCTATTGAAAAAAACTGGAAGTTTACAAATATTACAAATCAAGACAAGGAACCACTATTTGAGATAAACCCCCAGACCGATTCTATTTCCCTTGCTGATGGTCGCTATTCTTTAAATATTATTTCCAAAGACAGTCTGAAATCCTCAGGAGATTATATTTTCCAAAACAATTTACTGGTTCTTTTTCAGGCAAAACCCGAAGAAGCTACTTTAAGATACCGTGTTTCTGAGGTTACAGATTCTACCATGGTCTTAACCCAAAATGGTATAATTTACCAATTATCAGAAGTGAAATCCAAGGACGAGTTGATGGTCGCTGTGGAGAAAAAGATGATTGGTAGTGAAGGATTTACCTTTACCAGTTTGTGGCGTGGGGTTTTAGGAATGTTTACACTGCTGCTTTTGGCATTCCTCTTTAGCAGTAACCGAAGAAACATTCGATGGAAAACCATTGGCGTGGGATTAGCTGCACAGTTAATTCTCGCTATAGGCGTTCTTAAAGTGCCTTTCATTCAAAGCGGATTTGAATTAGTAGGTAAAGTATTCGTGAAAATACTGATGTTTACCCAGGCAGGGAGCGAATTTCTACTGGGAGGAATGATGAATATTGATAGTTTTGGATTTATCTTTCTCTTTCAGGTATTGCCCACCATTATTTTCTTTTCGGCGTTGACCTCAGTACTTTTTTATCTTGGTTTCATTCAGGTTATAGTAAAAGGGATGGCATGGGTATTGACAAAATTAATGGGAATTTCAGGGGCTGAAAGCCTTTCCGTTGCCGGAAATATATTTTTAGGACAAACCGAAGCGCCTTTGATGATCAAAGCATATCTGGATAAAATGAGCAAATCAGAAATGCTGCTCGTGATGGTAGGTGGTATGGCTACGGTGGCCGGTGGTGTTCTAGCTGCTTACATAGGGTTCTTGGGTGGTGAGGACGAAGCATTGAAAATATTTTATGCAAAACATTTACTTACCGCATCGGTAATGGCAGCCCCGGGTGCAATTGTAATTGCAAAAATGCTGTATCCGGAAACGGAAAAAATCACTAACGAATTAGAAGTTTCCCAGGATAAAATCGGATCAAATATTCTCGATGCCATTGCAAATGGCACCACCGAAGGTCTAAAACTTGCGGCTAATGTGGGAGCGATGTTGCTGGTATTTATCGCCTTTATAGCAATGATCAATTACGGCTTTGAAAAACTGGGCTCCGTAACCACTATAAATAACTGGATTGCCGCAAGTACACCTTATGATAAATTATCCCTGGAGTTTATACTTGGGTACATTTTTGCACCCCTCATGTGGCTTATAGGTGTGGCTAAAGAAGATATGGCGCTCATGGGCCAACTACTGGGCATCAAGTTGGTTGCCAGCGAATTTGTGGGCTACATCCAGCTTGCCGAATTGAAAAACACAGCAAATCTTATAAGCCTGAACTATGAAAAATCAGTGATTATGGCTACTTATATGTTGTGCGGATTTGCAAACTTTGCATCCATAGGGATTCAAATTGGTGGTATTGGCTCCATTGCACCTACACAGCGCAAAACCCTTTCAGAATTTGGAATGAAAGCTTTGATAGGTGGAACAATTGCTTCGTTGTTATCTGCTACCATCGCAGGAATGATTATCGGATAAATACCCGCGTAGGCGGGTATCTCGTAGTTAAAACTCCAAATTATAATTTTATAAATTAAACATCATCTAGGCAACTAACTTTTCAATAGCTATAATACTTTTTTCAAAATGTCTATAGAAAACGATTTCTATGTAAGACGCTTTTTATAGAGTGTCATGATTTTTTGTACCTTTCTCGTTTAAAATTATTTTTTTAAATTTTCACCTTTTCTTTTTGTTTTAATGACTGCCCATGGCTCATTTTAAAATCATATCTATCTGCCTGTTAGTGTTTTCCTTTTCTTTTTCACAGGACAAATCCAGCTATAACAAAAATTCACAGTTAGTAACCGAGAAAAAAATAGAAGAGTATTTAAATAAATCCATCGAATTTGTAAATATTGACCTCGATTCTGCATTGTATTATGCAAACAAGTCACATAAACTACTTGAAGATTTTCCTTCCGGACCAAAAAAATTCAGTCTTTATAAAAATTTAGGAACAATTTATTTGGCACGAGGCAACTACACAACCTCTATGGAATATTTTTTTGAAGCAAAAGACATTACTACTTCAGCACTTTTGTCTGAACCTGATAATCAAAACTATATGGAAAACCATTTGGATATATTAATCCAATTGGGTGTGGCTTATTTGCATCAGGCAAATTATGACGAGGCCATTAGTTATTTTAATGAAGCCTTGCTCTATCTTGACGAGAATGAAATAGAGGATCAGGAGGTAGTTTCAACCATTAAAATAAAAATATTCAACAACACAGCCGTTGTTTTTCTTCAAAAGCAAGAATTTGATAAAGCACTGGACTTTTATAAAAAAGCAAGGCAAATAAATGCCGGTTTAGGCAACAAAACTACTGAAGCTTCTTTGGCAAACAATATTGGGATTTGCTATTTAGAAAAAAAAGATTTTGATCTGTCGCTTTTTTTCTTTGAACAGTCCTTAAAAATCAGGGAAGAACTGGGTGATAAGAGAGGAATTGCCCAATGCTATAATAACATTGGCAAAAACCACGCACTTACAAATAATTATCCAAAAGCAAAAGAGTATTTTGAAAAAGCACTACTGTTGGGACGTGAAATAGGCAATACAGAATCTATCATACATTCCCTTCAATCCCTAACCACCCTTTATGAACAAACCCGGGACTACCAAGAGGCCTATGAAACTTCACGTGAATGGACACACCTCAAGGACAGCCTTTTTAACAGGGAAACTGTTAAACGCATTGCGCAAATTGAAATGAACCATAAGTTTGAAACTCAAAAAGAATTGCATCAACTGGAATTGGAGAGAAAAGAAGCGGAAAAAGAAAAGGCTGAACTTACCTACTTAATCATTGGAGGAAGTTTATTTTTTTTGTTGGCAATCGCAGTATTACTGATTTTCTTACAAAAAAGTAAATTAAAAAACATGCACCTTTTTAGAGAAAAACTTGAATTGAAAAATTTAAATACCACTCTTGAGAAAGAGAAGCTAAAAGAAGAGTTAGATTTCAAAAACAGGGAGTTAACCACAAAAATGATGTATTTGTTGAAAAAAAATGAATTGATACAATCGCTTTCAAACAAGCTTTCCACATTAAAGAAAACCGCAATTACAGCAAATCAAAAAGTAATTCAGGAAATGGTGGTCGAAATAAATTCAAAAAAGGACAAAGATGTTTGGGCAGAATTTGAAACCCACTTCACTGCAGTACATCCTGATTTTTATACTAATCTCAATGACCAATTCCCAAGTCTAACCCCAAACGAAAGAAAATTATGCGCGTTTCTGCGGCTGAACATGAATTCAAAAGAAATTTCAGCGATAACCTTTCAATCCATTAACAGCATTACTGTCTCACGAACCCGACTACGAAAAAAACTAAATATTATTGGGGACGACACTGGTTTATCAAATTTTTTAAACAACTTTTAATCCAATCAAAGTATCCTTTTTAGCATTTCAAGTTATTTACTTATAAATCATAAAGCCCTTATATTGTGTTATTTACGAAATAATGTACTGAAAATGTAATACACTTCTGTCATTTTGTATTGCTTAAGTAAGCACATTTGTTATTATAATTTATGGATTAAGCTTTTTATTTGTCACCACAAATGGCAATACCTGTTATTGCTCTTAAATCAAAAACTTAAATCAAAATGTTATGAAATTAAAAGATTATTTTAGTGTCTTCCTGATTGTTGGCACGTCATTGTTTTTAACAAACAATGCATTTGCTCAGTACGTTACAAAAGATACTTTCTTGGAAACCACTGGAGTATCCAATCAAGGAGTGGTCTCCGGTTATGAAGCTCAGGCGGGCCCCTATTCTTTATGGAATGCTGATGAAAATACTACAGAAGAAATTGGAGGAGCGGCACCCGGTCAAGGTATTGGCGGAAGGGCACATTTTTCTATTGATGGGGATTTAATTTCTGGTTCAATGCTTATAACAACTCCTGTAACTCCTGAGTGGGAACGCACTATTTTATCTGATTATTCTTATATCTTTAAAGATATGGTTTTTCCAGAGAATGGTTTTGGTACAGGGTATACTGTTGGTCAGTCTCTTACATACAATGGTCACGGAATTGTTTTAAGAACAACTAATAACGGTAACTCTTGGGAAGCTATGTGGGAAGACACAGAAAATCGTGCCCTGGAAGCTTTGAGTTTTCCTGAACCGTATGCCGGCTATGTTGGTGGGTGGAATGATTATTTTGCTAAAACAACTAATGGTGGTTGGGACTGGGAAGAACAATCTCCCGGCAACCCTGCTGATGTTTCGTATTACAGTGCTATGAAGTTTAAAGATATCAACAATGGTGTAGTGGGTGCTATTTTAGAAGCTGGTGGAGGAGCAATATACACCACAAACGATGGAGGTGAAAACTGGGAAATAGCTGCCGGTGTTGAAACAACGCCTTGGAAAATCGTTCACACTTCAGGGGACACCTATTTTATGGTGGGCGGAGATAAAGTTCAAAAATCTACAGATAATGGAAGTACATGGACTACTGTATATGGCATTCCAGGTGCTTTACTTATAGGGATGAACTTCTATGATGATATGTTGGGCATTGTTACTGGAGAAACTTACATCCACAAAACAACAGATGGTGGGGTAACCTGGCAAGAGTTAGCTATTATTCCCGGCTGGACAGATGGCGCAATATGGCGTGATGTGGCATGGGTAGGAAACAGTGACAATGTAGTCTTAACAGGCACTCCAGATCTAATATTTGAGTCAACAGACGGAGGTTCAAACGGTACCGGCTGGACTTTTGCAAATGAAGATATCTGGAATGCAGGACCAGCTCTATATTCAATTGTAGTCACAGCTGATGCTGTTCATATTTCCGGATCACAAGGAAACTTTTATAAAAAATCCTTAGCGACTTCAAACACCCATGCTGAAATGGGAAGATATAACGTTACAACCCAGCAATGGACTCCCCTAGGTGATTTAGGATATCAAATAGATATTGCCAAAAGTTCAGGTTATAGTATTTCGATAGATGGTACAACATTAGTTGGAAATTCTTATACAAGTGGTGGTAGCGCTAATGCTGTTACCTGGACACAAGAAGATGGAATTATAGATTTAGGAACTTTACATGCAGGCAGAAGTACCAGAGCAGATGGAGTAAGTGGTGATGGAAGTGTTATCGTTGGATGGCAAGATTTCAACGGCCCATGGAAAGCAGCTGTTTGGAGAAAAGATAGCAATGGTGACTATTTACCTAATGAATATTTATTAGTTGACCCCAACGGAGACCCAAACGATGAATTCAATCAATTAGGACAAGCATCTGCTGTTTCTGCAGATGGGAACTGGATTGGTGGCTATGGTGATTTTGCTATGCAAAATGCTTGGATATGGAGTGAAGACTCAGGTCTGATAGACTTGGGAGTTTTGGATGAAGAGCCTAATGCTATTGGTCGTGTTACAGCAATCAATCACGATGGAAGCGTTGTCATCGGGTGGTACCAATCTGGTGGAGGTCCTTGGGAACCACCTGTGTATACCCCTTTTATTTGGACACCTGAACTAGGAACTACAGATTTAAATACACTTGTCGCTGAAGTATTGGAGTATGATACGGGTGGAGATCAAATTTTTGTGCCAAACGCAATGTCAAATAATGGTCATTACATCACAGGTTTTGCATTTAATCCGGAACCTGAACCTTGGGGTGAATTCTTTACCTTCAGGTTACAAATTTCTGACTTATTTTTAAATACAAATGATATTAACACTACAGAAATAAACGTCTATCCAAATCCGGTAAACACAAATTTAACAATCGATGGAATTGCTCCGATAGATCAAATTGAAGTCTATAACACCTTAGGCCAATTAATATTTACTCAAAAATTAAATCAAACCAAATATGTTTTAGATATGTCATCTTACAAAAATGGCGTCTATTTTGTAAAAGTTCATTCACAAAATAGTAATCAAACACATAAAGTAATTAAAAAATAAAAGCTATTACAATAATTTTTTTTATTCCAATTTAGTTATTTTAAAAAGTTTGGGTTTCTGCCCAAACTTTTTTTTATTAGAATACTTTGAAAGTTCATTTTAAACTTATTTATTAACATCGGGAAAACATCCGTTAATAAACTTTCAATATTCCACCTAAAATTTAACGCTTTATTTTCCAATACTTTTCTATTTTTGGAGTCATCGATTGCTTTCCATTTTATATTTTCAAACTATGAAACAATACCACGACCTGATAAAACACGTACTCGAAAACGGAAATCATAAAGAAGACCGCACCGGCACCGGTACCAAAAGTGTATTCGGTCATCAGCTGCGGTTCAATTTAGCGGAAGGATTTCCTTTGGTAACCACTAAAAGGCTACACTTAAAAAGCATTATTTATGAATTGCTTTGGTTCCTAAATGGCGATACCAATATCAAATATTTAAACGAACATGGCGTAAGCATCTGGAATGAATGGGCTGATGAAAACGGTGATCTTGGC
>JBGTDF010000300.1:0-3268 GCA_041748455.1 Planktosalinus sp. | reverse complement strand
AGGCATAATGACAAATGGAAAATAACTCATTTGACAGACAGCAGGTTGAAAGAAAATTGTCCCTAAAACTTTTGTATATTGTTAAAGTAAGTAATCCCAATTTCTGAAGAAAAATAAAAAAGTGCTTAACTAGGCAAAATAAATAATTAGCAATCGCTCATATTTACCCTAACTGCTAAACCACCTTCACTGGTTTCCTTGTATCTTGAACTCATGTCTTTAGCGGTTTCCCACATCGTTTCAATTACTTTGTCCAATGGTACTTTTGCTTTGGAAGCATCCCCATCCAAGGCCATTTCTGCAGCATTAATCGCTTTAATTGCTCCCATTGCATTGCGCTCAATACATGGTATTTGTACTAGCCCGCCTATGGGGTCACAGGTAAGTCCTAAATGATGTTCCATAGCAATTTCACTGGCCATTTGAACTTGTTCTGGTGTGCCGCCCATTAATTCGGTTAAAGCTCCAGCTGCCATTGCAGAAGAAACCCCAATTTCAGCCTGACAACCACCCATAGCTGCAGAAATGGTAGCTCCTTTTTTAAACAAACTGCCTATTTCGCCTGCGACCAGCATAAATTGTTTTACATCATCAAAATCAGCATCGTGATTTTCAATTACCATATAGTACATCATTACTGCAGGAATCACACCGGCACTGCCATTGGTAGGGGCAGTAACCACTCTTCCTAAAGAGGCGTTGACTTCGTTTACAGCCAGTGCAAAACAAGTTACCCATTTCAGGATTTGACGAAATTTTACTTCGGTATTTCTAATCGCTTCCAGCCATTCTTCCGGAGTATTGTAAGTAGCATCGCCTATGAGGCTTTGATGGGTTTTAAAAGCACGTCTGGTTACATTCAATCCTCCGGGAAGAATGCCTTCGGTGTGGCAACCTACATACATGGATTCCAGCATGACTTTCCAGATGGCCTTTAGACCTGCATCAATTTCAGCATCACTGCGCAGCGAGCGTTCATTTTCCAAAACAATTTCAGAAATTTTCTTTCCTTCGGCTTTACAATACCCCAGTAGTTCGGTTGCTTTTTCTATCGGAAATGGAAAGGTGCTGAATTGCTCTTTCTTGATTTTGGCGTTTTTCCGCTCTTTTTTCACTACAAAACCGCCGCCAATGGAGTAAAAGGTGGAGCTTATCTTAGTGCCGTTCTGCAAAACCGCCCTAAATGTTATGCCATTAGGATGAAAGTCCAAAAACTTTTTGTGGAACACTACATTTTCTTCTATTTGAAATGCAATGGCTTTTTCACCATTCAGTACCAACTTTTGATTCTTCTTTATAAAATCAATTTCGCTTGCAATAGATTCTATGGGAATAGTGACAGGGTCATAACCGCAAAGGCCCAAAACGCTGGCTAAATCTGTAGCGTGCCCTCTTCCTGTTAAAGAAAGGGAGCCATATAAATCGACATATACTTCGGTAATTTCTTCAAATTGCCCGGCGGTTTTCAGTTCTTCGATCCATCGTTGCGCAGCGCGCCAGGGACCAAGGGTGTGTGAACTGGAAGGTCCGACACCTATTTTGAGCATATCAAAAACACTAATACTTTCCATAACCTGTAATATAACACAAATATAGTATCTTAAAATCTTCTTTTTAGAAAATTTAAGCGCATTTTAGGCTTTCTCTTTTGCTGTTTGATACTTAAAGCATTAGAAAAAAATGGAGTTGAATCCCTGTTAAAATTTGTTTTATATATTGGAATATATCCAAATTTACTATCTTTGAAATATGCAAATCCAATCTTCAGGCAAACTTATTAAAGCCAAAGAACAACACCGTGCAGAAGTCTCCAAACAAACGGGATTTCCAAGTGCAGCAACACATTATGTGGAGTTGAGTATTGATTTGCATAAAGAGCTTGTCACAAATCAGGATGCCACTTTTTTTATCCGGATAGAAGGCAGTGAAATGGAATATTTCCAAATACATGATAAGGACGTACTGCTTATAGATAGATCGCTACCCCCTAAAAATGGCAACCTGGCGGTAGTGGTCAAGGACGGCGACTTTTTAGTCATAGAAATCGATTTAAAAAAATTGGAAATGGAATACACACTTTGGGGAGTAATCACCTATGTAATTCATAAAACAAAATGATAGCGCTGGTGGACTGCAATAGTTTTTATGCCTCTTGTGAGCAGGTATTTCGTCCTGATTTGTGGGGCAAGCCTGTGGTGGTGCTCAGCAATAATGACGGTTGTATTATTGCGGCCAATAAGGAAGCAAAAGCATTGACCGATATTAAAATGTTTGAACCTGTTTTTAAAATCAAGGATGAGTTGGCAGCAAACAATGTCCATATGTTTTCTTCAAATTATGCCTTTTATGGCGAGATGTCCCAGCGGGTAATGAATATTTTGCACAACTTTTCCCCACACGTAGAAATTTACAGCATCGATGAATCTTTTATAGAATTGAAGGGCATTATTGCCATGGATATGAATTCCTATGGGATGAAAATAAAGGAAACCATATTTCGCTACACCGGCCTTCCCGTGGGAGTGGGGATTGCCTCCACAAAAGTTTTGGCAAAAGTGGCAAACAAAATTTCCAAAAAGTTTCCAAAGCAATTGCAGCACGTTTATGTAATCGATACCGAAGAAAAACGGGTCAAGGCTTTAAAGTGGACAAAAATAAAAGACGTTTGGGGTATTGGCAGGCAGCACGCCAAGAGGCTGGAAGCCATACAGGTGCATACCGCTTATGATTTTAGCAAACTATCCCAAGCCTGGGTGCTAAAGCATATGACCGTTGTGGGGCTGCGCATCTGGCATGAACTCAATGGTAAATCATGTTTGAATATTGTGGAAATGCCCAAGCCTAAAAAGGGGATAGGCACGGCAAAGTCCTTTGGCAAAAAACTGGAAGACCTCAGTTTGATAGAAGAGGCGTGTGCTTATTATATTTCAGAAGTTGCTGAGGTGCTCAGGGCGCAGCAATCCTGTGCTAATTATGTGCAGGTTTTTATACATACCAATAGTTTTAGTACTCTCGATAAACAGTATGCCAATAGCATTACCATGACGCTCCCGGTGGCGACTAACGATACCTTTCAACTCATTGCGGCAGCTAAAGATGGCTTGTACCGCATCTACAAACCCGGCTTTCACTATAAAAAAGTGGGTGTCTGCCTTAGCGGAATTTTGCCCGAAAGTTATGTGCAAGGCAACCTTTTCTATCCACCTAAGAAAAATACCAACGAACTCTTGAAAGCTTTTGATAAACTCAACCATAAATATGGAAAAGC
>JBGTDF010000299.1:0-1840 GCA_041748455.1 Planktosalinus sp. | reverse complement strand
GTAGGTTACAAGGGATCAAAAATTATTCTAGGAGCGTACCCACTAATTTTACAAAAACCCTACCTTTATAAAACGAAGTAAATGACACTAAATTTTATGGTTACAAATCGACAACAGGGATTTTTATAGGTACTTAACTATTTGTTTATCAATCAGTTAAACTACTAGGTTTGAATCCCTCCGCGGTCACATAAAGCAGCAGGCCCACCACGAAAGTGGTGGGCCTTTCTTTCTAAGAACAAAATTAAAATACACCTATTATCCACCCACCAATACTGTTTTCGTTATTCCTTCCGATAAAAAAGCTTCAATAAGATCTGCCGGATGGCTTGTTGCAGGCACCGGGAAATCAAACCAAGATTGTAGTGCTTCTGTAAATCCTTTTCTATTTAGAAAATTGTGCAAGGCCAGATTTAAGCCTTCCGTATATTTTGGATGGTCTGCTCCTTCGGGATCTTCATGGTATAAATCGTTTTGAGCAAAGCCTTCAAATAGGGGTCCGGTGATATGGATTCCAAAATCTTCAGGATGCTTCCCAATTGGACTATGTACCGTAGCGGTAAACAGATGCCAATAGGCGGACTGAATACAATTCCGCTCAAACAATTGCCGTACCACTTCCAAAGAATCAATGGTTTCCTGTTCCGTTTCTGTGGGAAAACCGTACATCAAATAGGCATGGACCATGATATTGTTTTCGGAAAAATGATGAGTAACGCGGGTAACCTGACCAATGTCGACCCCTTTTTTCATTTTGGCCAATAACCGATCCGAAGCGACTTCCAATCCACCCGTTACAGCGATACAACCCGCTTTCGCCATTAATTCACAGAGTTCGAGAGTGAATGTTTTTTCGAATCGAATGTTGGTCCACCACGTAATCTTTACATTTCGCTCCAGTAAGGCATGAGATAAGGCACGTAACATTTTTGGTGGTGCAGCTTCATCCACAAAATGAAAACCCGTAATGCCGGTATCTTTAACTATTTTTTCAATCTTATCTACCAAATCAGTGGCAGTGGTGTTTTGATAATTTCCAATATAATCCAGACTAACATCGCAAAACGAGCATTGTTTCCAATAGCAACCGTGAGAAATGGTCATTTTATTCCAACGGGCATCCGTCCACATCCGATGCATGGGATTCACCACATCCAAAAAAGACACATATTTGTCAAAAGGCAAGCCGGAATAATTGGGAGCAGGTAAGTTTTTATGATGGTAAATGGTGTTTGGAATTTTATTCTTATACACCACTTGATTTTTTTCTAACACATAGGTTCTTTCCAATTCATTTATGGAGACCTTTCCTTCCAGATACTGCACTATTTTTAGTAAAGGGCCTTCCCCATCATCTAATGAAATAAAATCTACAAATTCAAAAATCCGGGGATCGGTAAGCGAACGCAGTTCTGTGTTGCAATACCCGCCCCCAAAGGCAATAGAAATGTCCGGAAAAAACTGCTTGGTGATTTGAGCACAACGCAGCGCTGCAAACAAATTTCCGGGAAAAGGAATGGTAAAACATATTAAAAACGGTTGCTCTTTTTTAATATGTTCTATTAAAATATCCAGCATTTTCTCTTCGATGAGGGTGGGTTGAAAACTTAAAAACTCATCTATTTCATCAAAGCTACTCGCCGCCGTGGCAATTTGCTCTGCGTATTTGGTGAAGGCAAAAAACTCATCTACATTAGCTTGAATAAAATCGCCTATTTCTTCAATAAAAAGGGTGCCGAAATGTTTGGCTTTATCAATAATCCCAGTTTCTCCGGCTTCCCAAGTAATTTCGGTATTTACTTTAGACAATCGATGTCCGGCCGGTAAAAAATTAGGTTCT
>JBGTDF010000298.1:0-2243 GCA_041748455.1 Planktosalinus sp. | reverse complement strand
CAGATGGTTTTATAATGTAATGTCTGTGGTTGCCTTTGCGGCGATAATGATGACCTATTTTGGGGTGAACTTTTATCTTACAGGATTACATTCCTATGCCAGTGGGGATAAACCTATTACTCCCGGCTTCATTTATTATTCCGTTGCCTTTGTTGCCATATTGTCAACTGCTGCTTACTTTCAGTACCGAAAACATTATACAAAGAAACTGGATTAAAAGCGCTAAAAAAGTAAGGTTCCCTTTTTCTACAGTTATAGAAAAAGGGAACCTTTTATATAGGGAACGTACTTAATTATAGATATAATCCGGCTGCTCGTCAACCATTCTTTGGTCTTCCTGTATCTGCTCACTGATTTCTAGTTTTTTATACAGTGCTTTGGTTATTTTTTCTACCTCTTTCTCAGTGATGTTAAGTTTTATGGCAATTTTGGCATTGTCTTTTCCTTTGGAAATATACTGAAGCATTTTGGTTTCCAGATTATTTAAATCATAATGGTTTACCAGGTTTTCCAGATAGAGGTCATCTACCATTTGGATACTGTCTGGACTTCTTAGCAATTCGATACGTTTGAGGTACAAACGCATTTCAATCTGCATCATTTCATTTTCCTCTTTTAAGGCACGCATACGGTACATTATTGCATAAGTAAGGACCAGCATTTCCAAAGCGCTGGCAATTTTCAACTGCGTGGCAGACACATTTAGCAGGGACGCTCCAAATCCTTTCAAAACAAAAAAGTCAATTAATAATAAGAACAATAAGCTGTATGCAATCACATAAAACCGGGCATACATTTTCTTACGGAACAAGGTTGCCCCTGCAATTAAATAAATCAATAGCACAGACCAGATTGCAGCGTTGCCAATAGCTGCATATAACCAGTTTTTGGTAATAAAATAACTTACAAAAGATGCAGAAGCAAAAACAATAAGTCCTAAAGTAAACCATTTTAATTTTGGCTTATAATCCTCAAGTTTCAGGAATTTGGTAGCAAAATACGCAGCAAACAAAGCCACGGAAGTGTGTAGTATAGGTTCCAGATAATCTTGCGTAAACACAGAGTTTACACCAAACAAACGAAATAACCCATCACTAAAGAAAAAGGACAAAGTTATGGTGGTAAGTACGGCACAATAGTATAAAAACACCTTTTCGTCAAACAAAAAGAAACACATAAAATTGATAATGATAACCATTACTGCAAAACCATAGTAAGTGCCTAATTTAAATAAGGACTGCTGATTTGCTTTTGCAAAATTCTCCGGGGTACTTATCTGAATGGGAAAATAAGCTTCTTTATCAAACTCCACATGTAAATAAAGTGGGTACTCTTCAAACTCATCTAAGGAGAAAGAAGGGTATCGTGTGTAGGAAATTTCCTTAATTTCGTGTCCTGAGGCAGAATAAAGTTGAATGTTGTTTAGATGGGAAGAGGGTATATGAAGTACCGCTGGTTCTCTCTCAGCGTTGTTGATTTTAAACCAATAGGAACCATTCTTTAAACCATAATTATCTTCCTTAAATGGCTTAAAATCAGATGACTTAGCGGTATTTACATCTAAAGTAGCAGCATTGTCCTCAAAAAATTGAACTGATTTTTGCGCATAGGTAGAGGCAAAAAAGAGCATTAAAATGCTAAGATAAAAAGTTTTCATAAGTAGTAATTTTAAAAGTTTGGGGACTCGAATATAATAAAAATTACATTTAATCCTAAAAAAATTACACTTAATAGATAAAATTAATAAAAAAATACTATTCTTGTAAGAATTATCTTACTTTTTTGAAGAAAATTTGCTTTATTTTAATGCACCATATCTTCCGGGTTTACCCAGGCATCAAAATCTTCAGCTGTTACATACCCCAGATTGATGGCTTCTTCTTTTAAAGTGGTTCCATTGGTATGTGCTGTATTTGCAATTTCAGCAGCTTTGTAATACCCTATTTTAGGATTCAATGCAGTAACCAGCATTAAGGAATTGTTTAATTGTTTCTTGATGATATCCTTGTTTGCCTCAATTCCGTTGGCACAATTTTCAGTGAAGGAAACACATGCATCCCCAATTAGCTGCGCTGATTGTAGAATGTTAACAGCCATTACCGGTTTAAAAACATTTAGTTCAAAATGACCTTGCATGCCGCCCACAGTAATTGCCATATCATTGCCTATCACCTGGGCACAAACCATGGTCAAAGCTTCACATTGGGTTGGGTTTACTTTGCCCGGCATTATGGAAGAACCCG
>JBGTDF010000297.1:0-1590 GCA_041748455.1 Planktosalinus sp. | reverse complement strand
ATTTTGTTATTTTTGTAATTCATTTTCTCATAAACTAAAGATTATGCACAATATAAAACCAGGTGTTGCAACCGGCAAAACCGTTCAGGAAATTCATCAATTGGCAAAAGCTAAAAAATTTGCACTTCCTGCTGTAAATGTCGTGGGGTCAAATTCAGTAAATGCAGTGATGGAGACCGCTGCCGCTCTCAATTCACCGGTTATTATTCAATTTTCAAACGGTGGTGCGCATTTTAATGCCGGTAAAGGACTCTCCAACGATCAACAGAAAGCAGCTATAGCAGGAGGTATTGCAGGTGCAAAACATATCCATGAGCTCGCTGAAGCTTATGGAGCAGTTGTAATTCTGCATACAGACCATTGCGCAAAAAACTTATTGCCCTGGATTGATGGGTTACTTCACGCCGGTGAAGCACATTTTAAACAATATGGCAAGCCTCTTTACAGTTCCCATATGATTGACCTTTCTGAAGAGCCTATTGAAGAAAACATAGAGATTTCCAAAAAATATCTCGAGCGTATGTCAAAAATGGGGATGACCTTGGAAATTGAACTTGGTATAACCGGTGGTGAAGAAGATGGTGTGGACAATACAGGTGTGGATTCTTCAAAATTGTACACCCAACCGGAGGAAGTTGCTTATGCTTATGAAGAATTATTAAAAGTGAGTGATCAGTTTACGATTGCAGCTGCTTTTGGTAATGTGCACGGTGTTTATAAGCCCGGAAATGTAAAACTTACCCCTATTATCCTTAAAAATTCACAGGAATACGTTCAGAAAAAATTCAATACCGGTCACAACCCAATTGACTTTGTTTTCCACGGCGGAAGCGGTTCAACAGTAGAAGAAATTAGGGAAGCAATCGGTTATGGCGTAATCAAAATGAACATAGATACCGACATGCAATTTGCTTTTACCGAAGGTATTCGCGACTATATAACCGGCAATATTGAGTATCTAAGAACACAAATAGGAAATCCGGATGGTGATGATGTGCCCAACAAAAAATATTACGACCCAAGAAAATGGCTTAGGGATGGAGAACTCACTTTCAAAAAACGTCTTGAGCAGGCATTTAAAGACCTTAATAATATCAATACGTTATAATCAATCTATAAATCAAAAATCGTTAATCCTAAATCGTTAATAAAATGGCTTGGTTTAAAAGAAAACAAAAAGGAATACAAACCTTAACAGAAGACAAAAAAGATGTCCCAAAAGGGTTGTGGTATAAATCCCCTACCGGAAAAATTGTCGACGCAGAAGAACTTGCCAAAAACTTTTATGTTAGCCCTGAAGACGGTTATCATGTGAGAATAGGCAGCGCTGAATATTTTGAAATTCTTTTTGACGACAACAAATTTAAAGAGCTGGACAAAAACCTTACCTCAAAAGATCCACTCGGATTTGTGGATACCAAAAAATACCCTGACAGGCTCAAGGATGCTGAAGCCAAAACCAACTTAAAAGATGCTGTTAGAACCGCTGTGGGCAAGTCTATGGGGAAAGATATCGTTATCGCCTGTATGGATTTTGCTTTTATAGGAGGTTCTATGGGTGCCGTAGTAGGGGAAAAAATTACAAGGGCC
>JBGTDF010000296.1:0-3039 GCA_041748455.1 Planktosalinus sp. | reverse complement strand
TCCGCTTAAAAAACAAGCATCACTAACTAACCTGCTTCCCTTGGCATGATCAATATGCCTGTCGTCTATGGCGTTGCACAGAACAATGTCCGGGCGGTATTTGCGAATGATTTTTATCACCTCTAATTTTGCAGCGGTATTATTTATGAAAAAACCATCTGCAAATTCCAAATTTTTCCGAAATTTTACCCCGAGTATTTCAGCCGCCTTTGCTGCTTCTTTATCCCTTATCTCTGCTGAACCCCGCGTGCCCAGCTCTCCACGGGTTAAATCTAAAATACCAACACTTTTACCATTGGCAACTTCTTTGGCAATAGTGGCACCACAGCCCAATTCCACATCATCAGGATGTGAACCAATAGCAAGTATATCTATTTTCATAATTAATCTTTATAACTTCAATCTTCTAACTTCAAAAGTGCCTGTTCTATATCTGCAATTAAATCTTTTTTATCTTCAATTCCAACAGAGAACCTAAGTAATCCATCCTTGATGCCCTGATTTTCCCTTTCTTCCGGTCTAAGCAAAGCATGTGATGTAAGGAATGGTGACAGTATGGTGGACTCTACCCCTGCCAAACTCATCGATGATTTTATCAATTGCAAATGATTTTGAAAAGCCTCTGGGTCCAGACCTTCCCGCAGTTCAAAAGAAAGCATTCCGCCGAAACCCCGCATTTGGGATTTTGCCAATTCATAATCAGGATGCGATTTTAAACCGGGATAATATACTTTAGCAATGTCTTTATGGCTTTCTAAAAATTTTGCCAGGCGTTTAGCGTTTCGGTTTTGTGCTTTTACACGAATACCCATTGTTTTAATACTACGCTCTAATAACCAAACCGTGTAATCGCTTAAGCTTCCGCCAAAATTCTTTCCTAAATGCCATATTTTTTCAATATGCTCTGAAGAAGCAGTAACGGCTCCTGCAAGTATATCGCTATGTCCTCCCATATATTTGGTGGCACTGTGAATTACAATATCAATTCCTAAATCAATAGGGTTTTGGTTTACCGGCGATGCAAAGGTATTATCAATCATCGTTACAATCCCCTTCTCTTTAGCCAGTGCGACTACCATCCTGATATCAGTAATAGTCATCAGCGGATTAGATGGGGTTTCAACGTAAATAACTTTTGTGTTGTTGCGAATTTCTTTCGCGAAAGCGTCTTCGGTTAAATCTGCAGTAAAGGAATACGATATCCCAAATTTTTCAAACTCTTCCACAACCAAATTAAATGTACCTCCATATAAAGTTTTCTGCAAAACAATATGATCGCCTTTGTGCAGAAAAGCCAAAAGAGCGGTACTCACCGCAGCCATACCACTTCCAAATATGAGTGCATCCTCTGCATGCTCCAGAGCGGCTATTTTAACAGCAAGTGCTTTTTGGTTAGGGGTATTAAAATATCGCGGATACCTTTTTATATCCACATCAGTGAACGCATATGAAGTAGACATATATAAAGGGGAGATTGCCCCTTTGAATTGCTCATCTACAAGTTCCCCGGCGTGGGTACAAATAGTGTTTAACCCCATTTTTTCGGTTGGTTTCATTGTTCTTGATTTAGTGGCAGCAATTTACTAAAACTACCCCATTTGCTGTAAAGATTTACAGAATAATAATAGAGAAATAATAGAACTCAATTAAACTTTTTTGATTGATGCGAAAATTAGCTATTTTGAATCAGATTGAAAGCATTTTCGAGTTGCATCCGCCACGGCGGACGAAAGAAGAAAATGATGAAAAGCAGGCTCAAAAGAGCAATTTTTTAGCCAATTGAAAAAAGTTTAATTGAGTTCATTGTTTAAAATTTTATCTTTACATGGAAAACTAAAAAAATGGCCAAGCTTTTTACCCATATTCAAGAACTCGTAGGAGTTGAATCTACGTCACGTGAAAAAGTCAGCGGTGCTGAGATGAAACAACTGCACACTATTAAAAATGCATATTTATTAATTGAAGACGGCATTATTACTGATTTTGGCGCAATGGACGCTATGCCCTTAATGGATGTAAGCACTGTAACAGATGCTTCAGATACTATTATTCTTCCGTCCTGGTGTGACTCTCATACCCACATTGTGTATGCCGGAAACAGGGAGCAGGAATTTGTGGACCGTATTAACGGACTCTCCTATGAAGAAATAGCAAATCGCGGCGGCGGAATTTTAAATTCTGCGAAAAAACTTCAGGAAACCTCACAAGAGGATTTATATGAACAAAGCGCAAGAAGACTGGAGGAAGTGATTCGTCTGGGAACAGGTGCCATAGAAATAAAAAGTGGATATGGACTAACCCTGGAAGCAGAAATTAAAATGCTTCGGGTAATCAAACAACTCAAGGCTACCTATCCCATAACCATTAAATCTACCTTTTTAGGTGCCCATGCGATTCCTGCTGACTATAAAAATAATAGGGAAGGATATATCAAGTTACTTATTGAAGAGATGCTTCCGTTTATCGCTGCTGACAATCTTGCTGATTATATAGATGTGTTTTGTGAAACCGGTTATTTCACTGTAGCAGAAACCATACAAATTATGGAAGCAGGGACTAAATATGGACTTATTCCGAAAATTCATGTCAATCAATTTACTGCAATTGGCGGTGTAAAAGCTGCTGTAGACCATAAAGCACTTAGTGTAGATCACCTGGAAGTAATGCGTCCTGAAGACATACAAGCATTACAAGGCAGTGATACGATGCCGGTGGCACTTCCCTCCTGTTCTTATTTTTTAGGGATACCGTATACTCCTGCTCGGGAAATTATAGACAGCGGACTCCCCCTGGCTTTGGCAACAGATTACAATCCGGGTTCCACCCCCAGCGGAAACATGAATTTTGTGGTTTCCACCGCGTGTATAAAAATGAAGATGACCCCGGAAGAAGCCATAAATGCAGCAACCTTAAATGGCGCCTATGCCATGGGACTTTCAGAAACTCTTGGAAGCATTTGCAAAGGAAAAAAAGCCAATCTTATTTTTACAAAACCTATTCCGTCTTACGGCTATTTGCCTTATGCTTTCGGAAGCAATA
>JBGTDF010000295.1:0-6829 GCA_041748455.1 Planktosalinus sp. | reverse complement strand
GTGGACGTGCTTTGGATTTACTTGTTTTTATTTTTATATTTCGTTAGATAATAAAATTGCTTATTTTTGACCCTTATTTAAAACCAATTTCACTGTATGGAAGCTACTGTTGTTAAAACAGGTACTGAAGGAAAAACCTGGGGTGGTGGAGACCATTCGCCACTAAAAGCCAGTTACGGGAAAATGATGATGTGGTTTTTCATCGTTTCTGATGCGCTTACTTTCTCCGGATTTTTAGCCGCTTACGGCTTTTCACGATTTAAGTTTATCGATTCCTGGCCCGTTGCTGATGAAGTGTTCAATCACTTTCCATTTTTACACGGGGTAGATGCGCCTATGTATTATGTGGCATTGATGACTTTTATTTTGATATTTTCTTCTGTAACTATGGTTTTAGCGGTAGATGCAGGACACCAAATGAAAAAAAGTAAAGTTGTTTTTTATATGTTCCTAACCGTTATTGGCGGACTTATATTTTTAGGCTCTCAAGCCTGGGAGTGGAAAAACTTTATTCAGGGAACCTATGGCGCAATGGAAACCAGATCGGGGAATATCATACAATTTGTGGATACGGATGATAAACGCGTCGCTTTAAGTGATATTGCTACAGAATCCACACAACGGGAAGCTGTGCATAGAAGCAGTGGGGTATGGTTTGCAGAAAATGAATCCATCACAGCCTATACGGTTGCAGATATTCAGGCAGGTTTTGCAACCAATGAAAATTTAAGGGTAAGAATCCAGAAACTGGACGAAAAAGGCCATCCAATAGTTTTAAGCAGGGAAGAATCCATAGCAACTTTAAACACAGATGCAGTAAGAGTGGTGGAAGGGGCTAACCTGCATAGAAATGAATATGGCACGCCCTTGTTTGGAAATTTCTTTTTCTTTATTACAGGGTTTCACGGTTTCCACGTATTCACCGGGGTATTGATCAATACTATTATATTCTTTAATGTTATTATTGGCACCTATGAAAGAAGAGGAAGCTATGAAATGGTAGAGAAAGTAGGTTTGTATTGGCATTTTGTGGATTTGGTATGGGTATTTGTATTTACCTTTTTCTATTTGGTTTAATTATTAAAAAAGTACGATAAATGGCACACGCAACATCACATGAAAGCTCTGTAAAACGCATATGGTATGTTTTTGTTATTCTTTCTATACTAACTATTGTAGAAGTTGTATTTGGTATCATAAAGCCTGCTATGCTGGTTGAGAATAAGTTTCTTGCAATGAA
The DNA here is from genome assembly GCA_041748455.1 of Planktosalinus sp. Taxonomy (GTDB): domain Bacteria; phylum Bacteroidota; class Bacteroidia; order Flavobacteriales; family Flavobacteriaceae; genus Planktosalinus. The sequence goes on along the minus strand of JBGTDF010000295.1, from coordinate 5,589 downwards.
ATTGCTTAACTGGATTTTTATCATATTAACTATTGTTAAGGCATATTACATTACCTGGGCATTCATGCATATGGAAGGAGAGACCAGTGGTCTTAGAAGATCTGTGGTATGGACATCCATATTTTTAATTTCATATCTTATGTTTATCCTACTTGTGGAAGGGGATTATATATATGAAGTTTACAAAGCAGGACACGTAAAATATAATTTTTAAAATTCCATAAATAACTCGTAAAAAGCCCTGCTATTAGCGGGGCTTTTTTTATTTTTGCAGTTCCATAATTTAGTTGTTCACAATGAAAAAATTTCTTGTATTAGGCGTGTTGTTTCTCCTTCCCATCACCGCTTATTTGTTTTTTTCATCCGGGGTGAACAATTTTGCCAAACTACCTATACTTACTGAAAATGTATCAGAATTGAATGATTTTAAAACTATAGATGGGGAAAAAGTGGTTTTGGAAGGTAAAATAACCATTCTGGGTTTCTTTGGAAGTGACCTGAAATCGAAATATGGAAACGTATTCAACCTTACCCATAAAATATACAAACCCTTTCACGAGTTTGAAGACCTTCAATTTGTAACTATTTTGCAAAGCGGAAATGAAGATTTAGTGAGGGAGTTGCGTGTGGAGCTGGATAAAATAACAGGCGCAAGCAAATGGAAATTTGTTTACGCCTCGCCCCAAGCTACAACTTCGTTGTTTAATTCCCTGCAAACCAATATTTCTTTGGATTCAAATTACGGCACCTCGCAAGTATTCATTATTGACAAGGATAAAAGCCTTCGCGGAAGAAGTAATGATGACGAAGAAGGTGTTTTATATGGTTTTGATACTGCATCAGTGGCAGAGCTAAATAATAAAATGAAAGACGATCTTAAAGTGCTTCTGGCAGAATACCGTTTAGCATTAAAAAAATACAATTCAAACAGGGAAATTTAATCCATGAAAAATTACTCTTACATAGGCATATCGTTTGTAATCCTGATTTTCGGAATCTGGGCAGTACCAAAAATAATTGATCATTTTAAAAGTCCTGATTTTGCCATCACCGGTCAAGTAACTGATTTTAGTTTTACCAATCAGGATGGGAAGACTATAACCAATGAGAGTTTTAAAGGAAAAGTTTATGTGGTAGAGTTTTTCTTTACCACCTGCCCAAGTATTTGCCCAATTATGAATCAAAACATGCTAAAACTTCAGAAAGAGTTTTACGGCAATTTGAATTTTGGAATTGCATCCTTTACCATAGATCCTGTACATGATACCCCCGAAGTATTGAAACAATATGCAATAAGTTATGAGGTTGTTCACCCTAACTGGCATTTCTTGACCGGGGATAAAGAAAAAATTTATGCGCTTTCCAATGAGGGGTTTAAATTATACACCGCAGAAGACGAAAACGCTGCCGGGGGTTTTGAGCATTCCGGGTTATTTGCACTTATTGATAAAGAGGGGAATATACGTTCACGCTATGATGAATTTGGCAACCCCAAAATTTACTATAACGGGCTTGAGGATGACGAAATACAAATGTTAAAAGAAGATATTAAAAAATTATTATAGAATTATGCAAACCGGTATTGACAAAGAAAAAAAATATAGAGTTTGGATACTACTACTTTCGGTACTTATCCCTGTTGCAGTAGCTGTTTTATTTACTGTTAGAATTCCCGGTGTGGAGCGTTTAGGATTTTTACCGCCTATTTATGCTACTATTAATGCATTTACAGCCATTATTCTTATTACGGCAGTAATTCAGATTAAAAAAGGAAATATTAGGGCTCATGAAATGTTGATGAAAACTGCTATAGCATTATCTGCCCTTTTTTTGGTTATGTATGTTGCCTATCACATGACTTCAGATTCCACTCCTTTTGGTGGCGAAGGATATATTAGGGGTATTTACTATTTCATTTTAATTTCCCATATCTTACTTTCCATAGTCATTATTCCTTTTGTGCTTGTGACCTATGTAAAGGCATTGGCGCAACGATTTGACAAGCACAAAAAAATTGCGAGGATTACATTTCCCATGTGGCTCTATGTTGCCATCACAGGGGTAATAATCTATTTAATGATATCGCCATATTATGTATAAAAAAGTATTCCTTATTGCAATTGTATTCTTTCTCATCTCCATTAATGTGGATGCGCAATGCGCTATGTGCCGTGCGGTACTGGAATCTGAAGGCAATGAAGAAACAGCTAAAGGAATAAATAACGGAATCGTTTACTTGATGGCATTTCCATATCTTCTGGTGGGAACGATTGGGTTTTTTATTTACCGAAGCAGAAAAAAAGCAAAAAAGGAGGGAACACTGTAATTCTTTTTTACCCACTTTTTATAAGTTATCTTAATTATAATAGAAGAAGTAAAGAATCCCGTTTATTGTCTGTAGCGAATAATCTAATTTTTTGTAACAATATTAAAACTTATTAGACCTATCTATCGACAACTTAATATTATGAAAAAAATTGGCATTTTAGCAATTGTATTTCTATTGGGATTTACAAATTATGCGCAAAATAAAAAATGGACACTTGAGGAAGCTGTTGCACATGCAATAGAAAATAATATTTCGGTAAAACAATCGGAACTGGATTTACGCTTAACTGAAATTAATGAAAAGGATGCCATAGGAAATCTTCTTCCAAATCTAAATGGTAGTGCTTCCATTTCTTCCAATACCGGTGCCAACATCAACCCTTTGACCAATACCATTGAAGTAAACACCTTTAGCTCTTTGACCACCGGTTTTCAAACTAATTTAACGTTGTTTGATGGTTTGCGTAATATGAGACAATTGCAACAAGCTAAGTTGCAAATTCTTGCAAGCAGGTATAATCTTGAAAAAATGAAAGATGATATTGCATTGTTTGTGGCCAATGCCTATCTGCAGGTACTCTTTAATAAAGAAAATTTAAAAGTTCTTATTGCCCAAAATGAAATTACCAAAGAACAACTCACCCGTTCTAATGCATTAGTTGATGCGGGAGTAATACCTAGAGGGGATTTACTGGAAATTCAATCTACGGCAGCAAGTGAAGAACAACGCATTGTAGTTGCAGAGAATCAAATAACGATTTCGCTAATAAGCCTGGCACAAACCTTATTGATTAAAGATTATGAGAATTTTGAAATTGTAGATGCTGAATATGAAATTCCTATATCGACCATTTTGGATCAATCAGTCTACGATATTATAGAAAAAGCAAAACAAGAAAGGGTAGAAGTAAGAATCGCAAATCAGAATGTAGAATTGGCAGAAAATGAATTGCAAATTACAAGAGGGGCATATTACCCGACCTTAAATGCCTTTGCAGGTTATAATACCAGATGGTCTGATAATGATTTTTTTGACAGAAACTTTTTAACGCAGCTGGATGAAAACTATGGTACTTTTGTTGGCTTACAGCTTCAAGTGCCAATTTTTAATGGCTTTGCAGTTAGAAATAATGTTGAAAGAAGTAAAATAAATATTGAGCGTGCAACTCTTCAAAAAGAACAGGCAGATCTTGATTTGGAAGCAAATGTGTATCAAGCCTATACAGATGCAAAAGGAGCTCTTAAAGCTTATGAAGCAGCTTTGTTGGCAGAAGAAGCGCAATCACAGGCTTACGAGTATACACAGAGTAGATTTGATGTAGGATTCCTTAACTCCTTTGACTTTAGCCAGGCTAAACTTCGTTTAGAAAATGCACAATCTGAAGTTATTAGGACAAAATATGATTATATATTTAAATTGAAATTACTGGAACTTTATTTCGGGATTACACTTTATTAAATTAAAAGAACATGAAGAAAAAAACACTTATTATTCTGGCAGTAGGAGTAACTGTTTTAATATTATTCCTTGTAGTGGGAAAGAAAAACGGCTGGTTTGGTAAAAGCGGAAATTTCAAGGAAGTCGAAATCTCTAAAATTGAACCTATCACTATTATAGAAACCGTTGCAGCAACCGGAAAAATTCAGCCGGAAATCGAGATTAAACTTTCTTCAGAAGTTTCCGGGGAAATTATTGCCCTCCCTATTGTAGAAGGACAACAAGTAAAAAAGGGGGATCTGCTCGTTAAAATAAACCCCGATTTATACCAGTCAGGATTACAGCGTTCTCAGGCAACACTTCAGAATGCACGTGCGGGCTATAACCAAACAGAAGCGTCCTTAAAAGAGGCAAAAGCAAATTACGACAGAAGTCAATCCCTTTTTGAAAAAGGAATAATTTCAAAATCAGAATGGGATAAAGCAGTTTCAGGCTATGAAGTAGCAAAGGCCAGCAGTCAATCTGCCTATTATAATATTCAAAGTGCAAGTGCTACTGTAAATGAGGCTAGGGATAATCTCGCAAGAACTACAATTTATGCACCTATTGATGGTACTATTTCAAGTTTAGGTGTAGAATTAGGTGAAAGGGTTGTAGGTACACAACAAATGGCAGGAACTGAAATAATGCGTGTTGCTAATTTGAGCAGCATGGAAGTAGAGGTGGATGTTAATGAAAACGACATTGTTAAAGTAAGTGTTGGTGATTCTACTATTGTGGGTGTGGATGCTTATTTAAAAAGGGAATTTAAAGGAATTGTAACATCTATTGCAAATTCTGCAGTGGCGGTATTATCTGCAGATCAGGTGACAAATTTCAAGGTGAAAGTAAGAATCCTTCCGGAATCTTATCAGGACTTATTAGTGGATAAACCCGAAAACTTTTCCCCATTCAGACCGGGAATGACAGCTACTGTAGATATTATAACCAGTAAGCGCACAAATGTAATAGGGGTGCCTATTAGCTCGATTGTAATTAAAACAGATACTACATCAGGTAGAACTACCTCATTACCAACTACAGATATAACCGCACAAAGATTTGAGTGTGTTTTTGTCAAAAAGGGAGACGAAGCAAAACTTCGCGTTGTGGAAACCGGTATTCAGGATGATAAAAATATTGAAATACTATCCGGATTGGAAGAAGGGGAAGAAGTTATAGTAGGTCCTTATAATACGGTTACAAAATCGCTAAAGGGTGGTGATAAAATTGAAGTTAAGAAAACAACCTCTCCTACAGAATAAACATCAAAGGTATTTAAGGTGTTCTTATGGCTAAACTATTATGTATTGAAACTTCATCAACCAATTGCTCCGTTGCTATTGCAGTGGACGGAAATGTAGTTGCTTTAAAGGAAGATAACGAAAGCACTTATTCCCACGCTGAAAGGCTGCATTTTTATATACAAGAGGTTTTAAATCAGGCAAAATTAACCAAAGAAGAACTTCAGGCTATTGCCGTAAGTAAAGGCCCGGGTTCTTATACAGGGCTTCGCATTGGGGTTTCAGCGGCAAAAGGTCTATGTTTTGCTTTGGATATACCATTGATTTCTATCCCCACATTACAAGCACTATCCCTACAGGTGAAAGAGGAAACAGATTTTATTATCCCTATGCTCGATGCGAGAAGGATGGAGGTATATGTGGCTGTGTTTGATAAAGATTTCCGGCAAATTCAAGATACCAAAGCAGAAATTTTAAATGAAAATTCATTTAAAGTATATTTAGATCAGGGTATTGTTGCTTTTATTGGAAATGCAAACG
>JBGTDF010000294.1:0-2708 GCA_041748455.1 Planktosalinus sp. | reverse complement strand
TCAAAAAGATGCGATGAACGAGTGGGGAAGTATTGTTGCCCTGACTTACATGGCTGCTCAAAGGGTTTTCCCTGATTATAATGATATGGCAGACAATAAAGCCTATCTGGAGTCGATTGCGCGCAGTTTTGGGTATTTCTTCGGAAAAGATAAAAAGGTGCGTGTAAATACCATTTAACAATAGCCTACGCCTACGACAGCAGGACAAGGTGTAAAAGGCTTTGACGGTTTTATAGCTTACGCCGAAAAAATGTCCCCATTGGGCAATGCCACGGCAGAAGACTGTGCCAACTATACCATTGCTATGTTCAGCGATTTAACCAAAAGAGTGACCCTGCAAAATTTATTCAATGACGGCGGATTTTCCAATATGGGAGTAAGTGATGCCGTGATGGATTATTTTACGAAAGAATAAAAAATACTAATTCTTAATAATTGAAAAAGGCTTCCGGATAACCGGGAGCCTTTTTTTAATGAATAATTATTGTAGTTTCAGTAATTGATGAACAGTTTGTTAAACAGGAATATCCTTTTTTGAAACGCCTCTTAGGACTCATTTTATAGTATTCATATAAACAATGAATTCTAATTTCCTCAATCTCATTATATTCTATAACATCTCTAAAGATATTTCCTTCAAATGTTATTAAGTCTTTAAAAAAACTATCTATATCAATGAAATCAAATCCCCCTAATTTATAAAACTTATAATTTATTTTGTTGAAAGCAAGGTAATATTCACAATTTCTGTAAAGGACAATATACTCTTCTTCATTTTTTCTATAAGGTTGTGAAAATGAAATCTTCATAAAAATGAAGTTTTCATATTTAGTTTCCAGGAATTTAATTTCTTGTTTTTCAATGTCCTCCAATATTGTTTCCCTATTTGATGAACCATACTCACTAACAGTAAAGAGCTTTGCTTTAAAGCCAATAGCAGTTGAGTCTATAGACTGACTAAAGATGTTTTGAGTTAACAGGATAAGGGATATTATAAATGCTTTTCTCATTTCTTTTCAATTAGGTTCCTAAGTAATTTTTCAAATATCATAAATAAATGTACTACAGGAACTTAATCCGGTTAGAAGAACAAAATTGGCAAAATTCAGAATAGGATATACAATTAGTTTATCCGCTAGTCGATTTTTGCATTTGGACAATTCTAAGATACAAAAGAATATTATTTATTTAGCATTGATTATAAAGTAGGGATAATGTATAAGGGATTATAAAGCTTTTCTATGAATTTTATAAGGGTTTTGTTAATAAAATAAATAATCATGATACTAAGCAGTATAAATTAAAGATATTATTAGTTTTTAACAAAAAATTTACATAGTTTTAGTCATTAATTAACTAAAATATTTTTTTGTATGAAAAACATTACTTTATTATTCACTCTTATGGTTTTTGCCTTTGGATTTGGACAAAAATCAGTGATTACATTAGGGGAGAACAATCCTGCGCCTAAGCAGCATAAAATTGTTCAAGAAACTCCTATTAGTCATCACACTGTTTCTGAAGAATTGAATTCCAGAACGGCTAATAATTTGAATTTTAATCAGCGGTCTACTGCTATTATTTATTCAAATCCCCAAACCAGGGGAGCCACTCAAACCTTTACAAACAGGGCTGACTTTAACAATGCTTGTGGATCTGCCCTCACTTTGGAAAATTTTGCCGGGGGCCCCGGTATAATTGCCGGATGTGGTGCTGTAATAAGTTCTGCAGGCGATATTTGTTTTGCGCCCGGTGAAATTCAGGTGGGAATACAGGTTACAAGAGATGCCGGTGCGGATACAGTTTATGTGCCCGCCGGTTCTTTTGGAAATGCAAACCCAATCGTTGGGGCAAATACTTTTCTGAATTTTACAATATTAAATTTTCCAAATAATGACGTGAACTCTGTAGGGATGGATATTTATGCACTTACTGCTGGTGGAAGTGTTCAAGTTAGGGTTTTTGGTACAGGTGGATTAATAGATACTTTTAATGTAACTTCTCCAGGTACTGCGACATTTTTAGGAATGATTGCCAATGAAACTATTGTATCTATCCAATTAGAAGATTTAACAGGGGTTAATGCAGAATTAGTTGGTATGGTAGAATTTGGCACTTGTCTTGGCGGCGGAGGCGGTGGTACTGCCTGTTCTGAAGTAAGTCCTTCTGGAGGTATTGTAAATGGTTTTACATCATCAGCCGACCAATTGCAAAGAATTGCAACAGATTTAACAGTGCCCACAAATACAGACTTCAATTTTGAAAGAATTGTCACCAATTTTTGGGTTAATCCGGGATCTGTAATTACAAATTTTGAAATAGTAATTTATAATGATATTGCAGGTTTACCAAACCCGGCGTCCATTGTAAACACACAAAATGTTGCTCCAAATTCCCAAACTTTCGTTGGTAGTGCCTTTGGTTTTGATATTTTTGAATATGATATGGATTTAGTCCCGGTTATGTTAAATGGACAGGAAACAACTAATACAAGATATTGGGTAGGTATGACTGCTACAGTTAATTCAGGAAGTGGATTTTGGGATGCTACATCTACCGTCTTGAATTTACAAGCTGTTTTTTCTTCTGATGGTGGTATCACTTGGGCTGTAAATCCGGGTTGGGATCAGGTATATAATTTTGAAGGCACTTGTACTAACATCGGCGCCGGCGGCGGTGGTAATGAATGGACAGTAAATGTTCAAGGG
>JBGTDF010000293.1:0-3195 GCA_041748455.1 Planktosalinus sp. | reverse complement strand
CAATTTAGAAAACCTATTTTACGACTATTGCTATAACAACTGCTCAAGTTCAAACCCAGGCGGTTGGTTTTATGCTGGCAGTGCAGAATACACAGCCATATACACTTTATTAAATACCCATTGTTCAGGCATTACACTTAGTTTTGAAACCACAGCACCCACAACCATAACCATAGATATAGTTAACCAAAACCTACCCATTTGTTTTGCATTGATGATTGACTTTTTAAACAACCATTTTTTACCCGGAGATGGAGAAGCAATCACTTCATCATCTACCCCGCCCTTTTTTGAAATACCCAGCACACATGGTTTATACAACCATTGCGGATTAACCACATGTAATGATAACAGAGGTTGGAGATTGGATGATACATATCCTGAATTTATAACTGAATATTGTGAAGACTCACCTTTTCCTACCTGTCCAAAAATACTGAGCATTTTCAATTACGATCCACTAGTGCTTTCTAATGTAAATTGGAACACCGTAACACATATTGGTAATATTGTAAAACACAGTGTAGGTGGAACCGATTGGATTACAGCAGACATAACCCTAACAGATGGAAGCATTATAAACTGTAATTTAGAATGGCAAAAAACAGACCCTTGTTATGACCCAGGTAGTTTTGATAAAACAATGGATATTCTATCTGAATTTGGAGAAGACTTAGATTATACATTTCCAGATTGGGAAGCAGATTGTATAGATCAGGTAGAAAATGAAGCTACCCAACATGCCATAGAAGAATACGCAAACTTATTAGCAAACCAACAAAACAACCTATTACAAAACGCAAATAATTGTTTAGAAAATATCAATGAAATATTTACCCTAACCTATAAAATTTACGAATACAACTATACCCTATTTTACTATGATTTAGCTGGAAATTTAGTACAAACCATTCCACCAGCAGGAGTAGTACCTGTTCCACCAGGCGGTTTTGATGGTGATGGATTATTGATAGCAAGTACAGAACCCCTTCATGATGAAGACCAATTTACCATATACACTTACAATGGTGCCAATATGCTCATAGAATCAGAAACACAAGAAGGAGGCATAGTAAACTTTTATTATGATAAATTATACCGTTTAAGATTTTCTCAAAACTTAAAACAAGTAAATGAAGATAAATTTGCCTATACCAAATATGATGAACTAGGAAGACCCTTTGAAGCAGGAGAAGCTTTTGATGTGAATTTTTCTACGGTGATGGAAAGCAAACTCAATGATTATTCCTATCCGAATAGTGTTAAAAGAGATTACACTAAAATGTTTTATGATGACCCCACCACCAATACAGATATACTAGCAACCTTTACTAGTGGAACCCAAGAAAACCTAAGAAACCAAGTATCCTATACAGAAACCTACCCTTATTTAGCCGCTTACGAACACGTAGACCCAACCGTTTACAACACCCTTCGCCTCAAACTCACCTCCACCTTTAGTTACGATTTTCATGGCAATGTAAAAGAAGTAGTACAAAGCAACAGTTACTTTTTAGAAGTAGGAACCGTAAAAGAACATAAAAAAATAGAATACGATTATGATTTAATATCAGGCAATGTAAAAGAAATAAGCTATCAAAAAGGAGAATTAGACGAATGGAGGCATAAATACCATTATGATGCTGCCAACCGACTCATTAGAACATTTACCTCAGAAGATGGCATAGAATGGGAAATGGAAGCCAAATATTTTTATTATATCCACGGTTCACTTGCCAGAGTAGAAAGAGGACATGACAAAGTACAAGGAACAGATTATGCCTATAACCTACAAGGATGGTTAAAAGGAGCCAATGGTACGTTTTTACACAGTGGACGAGACATAGGCAAAGATGGAAACACCACAGGTTTAAACAAATACAATGCAAAAGATGCCTTTGGATTTTCATTGGGTTATTATACGGGCGATTATCAAAATATTGACGCCAGTACTTATTTTGCTAGTACAGCCTATTTAACTACCCAAAATGGAGATTATGGTAACCTTTACAATGGAAACATCAGTAATATGGTAACCACCATGAAAGATTTAAACGAAGAAAAAATAGCCATTACCGGAAACATTTATACCTATGATTTATTACAAAGAATAAAAAGTATGGATGTTTACCAAGTAGGTACAGCAAGCTATAATAATTATTTTGTGGCTGGTGGATTTAACGGTACAAATGCACCCTTAAATGATGCTTATGCCACAAACTATAGTTTTGATAAAAATGGAAACCTACAAACTTTAACAAGAAATGACCATGAAGGCATTTTAATGGATAATTTTGAGTATATTTACAACGGAGCAAGTGGTAAAATCAATCAATTAAACTACGTGGACGAGACCGGAAATGCAACAACAGTAACCAGTGATATAAAACCCGGACAGGGTTTAAACAACTATGTGTATGATGAAATTGGACAGTTGATTGAAGATGTACAAGAAGAAATTGAAATTACGTGGACAGCTACAGGAAAAGTACAAAAAATACATTTTGCAAGCCCATCAAAAAAAGACATTGAATTTGCTTATGATGCAGCAGGAAACAGAGTAGTAAAAGCAGAAGGAGGAATAGGTTATGATGATACAGAATATACTTTTTATACCTATGACCCTGCTGGTAATTTAATTTGCACCTATAACCAAACCACAAAACCTAACCCAGGTGTGGGGCCAGATGGCCACCACCAGCAAATAAGCATGGGCGAAAAATACATTTATGGCGCAAAAAGAATTGGTGTTAAAAATGTAAACCAAAAAATGGCTGATAGGTATTTTTATCCTGTACTAGTAAATACCTCAAAAGGTAAAATAATACAATATGAAACCACTGGGCCATCAACAGACCCACCAACCGTTTACCCTGATAATTTTGATAAAACCAAAAGAGAAGTAGGTTACAAATATTACGAACTGGCAAACCATTTAAATAATGTGCTTGTTGTAATTACAGATAGAAAAGTACCTGATGCAGAAGAATTGCATTATGAAGCTGATGTAATCTCTTACAGTGATTACTCTCCCTTTGGCATGGTACTACCAGGGCGTAGTGGTTCAACTGACCAGTATAGATACGGGTGGGGTGGACATGAAAAGGTGGACGAAATTTCAGGAAATGGAAACCACTATACAGCAGAGTATTGGGAGTATGACCCGAGAACAGCAAGACGTTGGAATGTTGACCC